>JAFDBW010000023.1 GCA_019313105.1 Deltaproteobacteria bacterium
ATGGCGAAGATCTGGGAACCGGAGAACCGCTTTCGGATCTGGCTGGAAATCGAAACCCTGGCCTGTGAGAAATTGGCTGATCTTGGTGTTATCCCGGCAGAAGCAGTCAGGGTGATCCGGGAGAAAGGAGATTTTGACATCGCCCGCATCGATGAAATCGAGGCGGAAGTCAAGCATGACGTGATTGCTTTTCTGACCTCGGTTGCCGAGTATGTCGGCCCTGAAGCCCGTTTCATCCACCAGGGGATGACTTCTTCAGATGTCCTTGATACCTGTCTGTCAGTGCAGTTGACCCAGGCCGCCGATGAGCTGCTGGCAGATCTCGACATGTTGCTTGCTGCGATCAGGAAGCGGGCCATGGAGCATAAGAATACAGTGTGTATCGGTCGCTCCCATGGCATTCATGCAGAGCCGCTCACATTTGGCCTGAAGCTGGCGTCCTGGTATGCGGAGATGGACCGTAACCGCAAACGACTCGAAGCCGCCCGTGAGAATATCGCTACCGGGGCCATTTCAGGTGCCGTCGGCACCTTTGCCAATATCGATCCGGTTGTTGAACAGTACGTCTGCGAAAAGCTCGGCCTGAAACCGGAGCCGGTCTCCACACAGGTTATCCCGCGCGACCGTCACGCCGAGTACTTCTCGGTTCTGGCCATTATCGCATCGTCCATGGAACGAATTGCCGTCGAAGTCCGTCACCTGCAACGTACCGAGGTACTCGAAGCGGAAGAGTTCTTTAGTAAAGGGCAGAAAGGCTCCTCGGCTATGCCGCACAAGCGTAACCCGATTTTGACCGAGAACCTGACCGGCCAGGCCCGCTATATACGCTCCTTTGCCATCCCGGCTATGGAAAATGTCGCGCTATGGCACGAACGTGACATCTCGCATTCCTCGGTAGAGCGCTACATCGGCCCGGATGCGACCGTTGCACTGGATTTTTCACTGCGTCGCCTAAGCGGGCTTGTCGAGAAACTGGTGGTTTATCCTGAAAACATGCTGAAAAACCTCAACCAGATGCGTGGCCTGGTTTTCTCCCAGAAAATCCTGCTCGACCTGACCCAGGCAGGTGTATCACGTGAAGACGCCTACCGAATGGTGCAACGCAACGCCATGAAGGTGTGGGAAGAGGGCAAGGACTTTCAGGAGGAGCTACTCGCCGACAAGGATGTCGTGGCTGCGCTCGGCGAAGCCAAGATCCGTGAATCGTTCGATCTGAATTATCATCTAAAGCATGTTGATACAGTGTTTAGGCGAGTGTTTGACGAAGCCTGAAAAATCTTTTAACGCAAAGTTTCAAGGAAAGAATGACTGAAAGGCACAAAGAGTGAGCTTAAAATATTATCTTTAATGATTTTATTCTCGATTTTCTTAGCGTCTTTGCGTCTTTGCGTTAAATATAAGTTTGTTTTGATTTAGGTCTATTTGGAAGAGGAGTAGTGATGGCCTGGCGAATTATAGTCGGTCTGAAAGATAATGTCCGTGATGCACGCGGGGAACGGGTAAAACGTGAAATTCGTGAACATCTTGGCGTCGCGTTGCGTTCGGTCCGGACCATGGATGTATACACGGTTGATGCCGATCTGACGGCTCAGGAAGTTGCTGCCGCGGCGGCCGGACCATTCAGCGACCCGGTTATTCAGGATTACGCGATCAACCAGCCGCTGGCCCATGATTTTGATGTCCTGATCGAGGTCGGCTTTCGACCGGGTGTGACGGATAACTCGGGCCGAACGGCCCGCGAAGCGATCCAGTACATAACCGGACGGCCTTTTGCGGCATCCGAGGCAGTTTACACGTCGGTTCAGTATCTGCTCAGTGGTGCGGTTGATGTTGCCGTCGCGGAACGGATTGTCTCAGGATTTCTTGCCAACGGCCTGATCCAGCGCTGGAGCATCGTTCCGGCCAACGAGTTTGATCGTGAGCGCGGACTGCCAGTCGTCGTGCCGAAGGTGGATGTCGGTAGCCACCAAGTTGCTATCCGCGAGATCGATCTGAACGTTTCCGATAGTAAGCTGTTGCAGATCAGCAAGGATGGAATGCTGGCGCTCACCCTTGAGGAGATGAAGATCATCCAGGGCTACGTCGCCGACCCACAAGTTCAGGCCAACCGCAAAGAGGTCGGTCTTGGTGCAATGCTGACCGATTGCGAGCTCGAGGCCTTGGCGCAGACCTGGAGTGAACACTGCAAGCACAAGATCTTCGCTGCGGCAATCGACTACGAAGACACCACGACAGGTGAAAAGCAGTTTATCGACTCGCTGTTCAAGAGCTATATCATGCGCGCGACGCGCGATATCCGGGCACAGGCAGGAGATAACGATATCTGTCTCTCGGTGTTCAAGGACAATGCCGGCGTTATCCGCTTCACTGATGACTGGAGCATCGTCTTCAAGGTTGAAACCCACAACTCCCCGAGTGCCCTCGACCCGTACGGCGGCGCTCTGACCGGCATCGTCGGAGTCAACCGGGATGCCTTCGGTACCGGTATGGGTGCGCGACTGATGTTCAATACCGATGTGTTCTGCTTTGCGTCGCCATTCTATGACAAGCCATTGCCACCTCGACTGTTGCATCCCCGGCGCATTTTTGACGGTGTGGTCGAAGGCGTCGAACACGGCGGCAATAAGAGCGGTATCCCGACCGTCAACGGCTCACTGGTGTTTGACGAGCGTTTTGCCGGTAAACCGCTTGTCTACTGCGGCACCGGTTCGATCATGCCGGCCGAGCTGAATGGTCATCCCTGCCATGAAAAACAGGCTCTGACCGGTGACCGTATCGTCATGGTCGGAGGACGGATTGGAAAAGATGGCATCCATGGAGCCACCTTTTCCTCTGAAGAGCTCCATGAAGGTTCGCCGGTAACTGCGGTGCAGATCGGCGACCCGATCACCCAGAGGAGGATGTTTGACTTTCTGATCATTGCCCGTGATCGTGGACTCTACAACTCGATCACCGACAACGGCGCGGGTGGGTTATCCTCGTCAGTAGGTGAGATGGCCGAAGACACCAACGGGTTCGAGATGCACCTGGATCGGGCTCCGCTCAAGTATGATGGCCTGCAGCCCTGGGAGATCCTGATCTCCGAAGCACAGGAGCGGATGACTGTTGCCGTGCCGCCTGATATGCTCAGCGAATTTATGACTCTGGCTGCTGAGATGGATGTCGAAGCAACCGATCTTGGCCAGTTCACAGATTCAGGCTATTACCACTGTCTCTACCAGGGCAAAACCGTTACCTGGCTGCCGATGGAGTTTCTGCACAATGGCGTTCCGCAGCTGCAGATCCCGGCACGCTGGGTGCCACCGCAGACGGATGAGCCGCAGTTGCCATCTCCGGATATTGATTCAACCATCAAGCAACTGCTCGGCAGTCTCAATATCTGTTCGAAAGAAAGCGTGGTCCGCCGTTACGATCACGAGGTCCAGGCCGGCACAGTGGTCAAGCCGCTGACCGGCATTGCCAATGATGGTCCCTCTGATGCGGCTGTGGTCAGGCCCTTGGCCGACCGTTTCGATGGCGTGGTGACCGCCCATGGCATTTGCCCGCGCTTCTCCGATCTCGACACATATCATATGACCGCGAACGCCATAGACGAGGCCCTGCGCAACTATGTCTCTGTCGGTGGTAACATCGATCATGTCGCAGGACTCGACAACTTCTGCTGGTGCGATCCGGTTAAAAGCGAAAAGACTCCCGATGGAGAGTACAAGGCAGCGCAGCTGGTCCGCTCCAACCTGGCCCTCTATGAATATTGCCTGGCCTTTGGCGTGCCGCTGATTTCCGGCAAGGACTCGATGAAAAACGATTACCAGATCGGTGACACCAAAATATCGATTCCGCCGACCCTGTTGTTTTCAGTGATCGGCAAGATCGACGATGTCCGCCAGGCAACCACCATGGATGCAAAACGGGCCGGCGACCTGGTCTATCTGTTGGGTCGGACCGAGGATGAACTTGGTGGCTCTGAATATTATGCGCTCCACGGCGAACTTGGGGCAAACGTGCCGAAGGTCGATGCGCAGAGCGCTATGAACCGCTACCGCAGTGTCAATGCAGCACAGAAACAAGGGTTGATTGCCTCCTGTCATGATCTGTCGGATGGCGGGCTGGCGGTGGCGGTGGCCGAAACCGCTTTTGCCGGTGGTTTCGGTATTGCTGTCTCACTTACCAAGCTCGATGCTCCCCAGGGGTTAAGCGACGCGACACTGCTTTTCTCCGAATCCGCCAGTCGTCTGCTGGTCACTGTCAGGCCGGAGCATCAGGCTGCCTTCGAGTCCCTTTTTACAGGACAAAGTTGTCGTTGTATCTGTGAGGTGACGGCCTTCAATGAGCTGCGCATTACCAGCAGTAATGGCAATCCCCTGGCTGTTTCCCCTATCGACGACCTTAAAACGGCATGGCAGGCGCCGCTGAAGGAGATGTAACCATGGCCAAGACTGTCAAAGCCGTTGTGATTGCCGGCAACGGCACCAACTGTGAGCGCGAAGTCGCCACGGCCTGCAAGCTGGCAGGTGCCGAATGTCATATTGTGCACATAGCCGAACTGCTCGCAGGCCGGGCGCGTCTCGACGACTACCATTTTCTCAACCTGGCGGGAGGTTTCCTCGACGGCGACGATCTCGGCAGCGCCAGGGCCGGCGCCAATCGTCTCAATCAGGCCACTGTATTAAACAGCCAGGACTCGCTGGCTGACCAGGTCCAGCGTTTCATCGCCGACGGCAAACTGATCATGGGGGTTTGTAACGGTTTCCAGCTGATGACCAAGATGGGCTTGCTGCCGGCTCTCGACAGAGATTACCACAGCCAGTCGGCAACCCTGACATTCAATGACGGTGGCCGTTTCGAGGATCGCTGGTGTTACCTCAAGATCGACCCGGCCTCTCCCTGCATTTTTACCCGTGGATTGGACGGCATCTACCTGCCGGTCCGCCATGGTGAAGGAAAGTTTATGGTGCAGGATGATATGACTCTTGAGCAGATTGAAGCCAGACATCTAGCAGTGGTCAAATATTGTGATCCGGATTACCAGTCGCCGGTGATGGAATACCCCATGAACCCGAACGGCTCGGTTGCTGCGATTGCCGGAGTCTGCGACGAGAGCGGCCGTCTGTTCGGCCTGATGCCTCACCCGGAAGCCTATCTGCACCGGACACACCATCCGCGCTGGACCAGGGAGCCTGATTTGCCCGAAGAGGGTATGGGGCTGTGGCTGTACAAGAATGCTGTGAATTATATCCGAGAGGAATTGCTTTAACCCCCGGGACGCTGAATGAGGGACGCGGAACGAGGAAAACAGACAACATCTGATTGTTGTTGCGGAGAATTTAGCCCATATGTTCGACAAGTTTCAGGATGAATGTGGTGTTTTCGGTATTTTTGGCCATCCGGAAGCCGCCAATCTGACCTATCTAGGTCTTTATGCACTGCAGCACCGCGGTCAGGAGAGCTGTGGCATTGTTTCTGGAGATGGTAAGAACCTTCACGCCTATCGCAATATGGGGCTCGTTTCCGATGTCTTCAAGCGCGATTCGATCTTCGATGGCCTGCCTGGGCGCAACGCGATTGGTCATGTCCGTTACTCGACGGCCGGCAGCAGCGACTTCAAGAATATCCAGCCGATCATGGTCGATTATGCGCGTGGCAGTATCGCCGTTGCGCATAACGGCAACCTGGTCAACGCTCAGGAAATCCGTAATGATCTCGAACATGCCGGTTCGATCTTTTCTACGACATCCGATACGGAAGTCCTAGTTCATCTGCTCGCCAAATCACAGAGCGATCTTTTGGCAGATCGCGTTGCCGAGGCCCTGATGGCCGTCAAGGGGGCCTACAGCATCCTGTTCCTCACTGAAACCCGTATGGTTGCCGCCCGTGATCCGAACGGCTTCCGCCCTCTGGCACTTGGCAAACTGGGTGAGGGGTATGTCGTTGCCTCGGAAACCTGTGCATTTGACCTGATCGAGGCAGAGTTTATCCGGGAGATAGAGCCTGGCGAGATGATCGTCATCGACAAGCACGGCCTGAAATCTTTCAAGCCTTTCAAGGAGACCCAGCCTTCCCCCTGTATCTTTGAATTCGTTTATTTCGCCCGCCCTGACAGCATCATCTTTGGCGAACAGGTTTACCGGGTCCGCAAAGAGCTTGGTCGTCAGTTGGCTCGTGAGCACAACGTAGAAGCCGATGTCGTGATCGCCGTGCCCGATTCAGGTGTCCCGGCGACGATTGGTTATGCGGAAGAATCCGGCATCCCCTTTGAACTCGGTCTGATCCGCAATCATTACGTTGGCCGTACTTTTATCGAGCCACAGCAATCGATCCGACATTTTGGGGTCAAACTGAAACTCAACCCGGTTCGCGACGTCATAGATGGCAAACGGGTTATCGTTGTCGATGATTCGCTGGTCCGTGGCACCACGGCACGCAAGATCGTCAAAATGATCCGTGCTGCCGGGGCCCGTGAGGTCCATATGCGCCTCTCGAGTCCGCCTACCAGCTTTCCCTGCTATTACGGGATCGATACGCCGTCCCGCAAAGAGCTGATCTCGTCCTCGCATACGATCGATGAAATCAGCCGTTACATCACGTCCGATTCCCTCGGCTACCTGAGCCGGGAGGGGATGCTCACCGCAGCCGGTGTGCCGGCTGATGCTCGGAAAAGCTGCTTCTGTGACGCCTGCTTCAGCGGTGATTATCCGGTCAAGTTCCCGCGACTGAAGGCGGACCGTCAGCTTGGTCTATTCTAGATCAAGGAGGGACGCGATAAAGTAAATAGGTAGAAAGAGGGAAGTTATGAGAAGAGAGCAAAATAAGGCTATTTAACAGGAAGTTACTTTGTAACTGTTAATGTTTAACATTTAATATTATACTGTCTAGATGAAGGAGAGATTTGATGACGGAGCAGGAACGTAACGAATTGATGCAGATTGTCCGTGAACTGTCTTACGAAGAGCGCGAGGTAACTCTCGCTTCGGGCCGCAAAAGCAATTTCTATTTTGACGGCAAACAGACCGCGCTGCATGCAAAAGGAGGCCTGCTTGTGGGCAAGGCTTTCTGGGAGATCGTCAAAACCTTTGACGGCACGATTCACGGTGTCGGTGGCCTGACCATGGGAGCGGATCCGATTGCAACGGCGACTTCGATTGCCGCCAACCTGGACGGTAATCCTGTGCATGCCTTTATTATCCGCAAGGAGCCGAAGGGTCACGGCACGGGGCAATGGCTAGAAGGTCGCAAGAACCTGCCGCACGGATCGCGTGTTGTGATCGTCGAAGATGTGACCACCACCGGCGACTCTTCGATGAAGGCGGTCGATCGTGCTCAGCAGGAGGGGCTGGAAGTCCTTAGTATCATCACTCTCGTTGATCGAGAAGAAGGAGCCCGGGAGAATATTGAAGGTCAGGGACAGATTCTCAAGTC
>JAFDBW010000024.1 GCA_019313105.1 Deltaproteobacteria bacterium
CGTTGACTGCCGAGTCGGCCTTGGCCTCGTTGTCCATGTAGATGAACTCGAGCATGTACTTTTTGCCGCCGACTTCCAGTCCACCGGCACCATTGATGTCGGCTTTATACATCTCAGCGGCGTTTTTGGAGCCTTCGCCGACCTCCGGGATGTCGCCGGTCAAGGGAATGTTGAAGCCGATCTTGATCGTGTCAGCTGCGATTGCTGGGGTCGCGAACAGGGCGACCAAGGCCAGAACTACAAGAAATTTCAGGTTTTTCATCTGTCTCCTCCGTTGGGTTGGTTTGAGCAATAAACACCTATTTGCCACGAAACGTGGAACTACCACAATGTTATATCTATTTGTCTTGTAAAACCAGACGTTTAAGTACACCAGCACAAAGCATGTTTGTCAAGCTCTGCGGGTTATTTTATTGCATCGCAATTAATTTTTTACCCTAGCGCACCTGGTGGCTTGTGATCAGGTGCAACTCAGGCGGGAGTCCCTTTCACATCTCCGTGGCACAAGCCTTTCATCAATAAGTGATTTTGGCAAATCGCGATTGGATCGAAGCCCGCAGAGCATCATCCAGGGTCATGATGCCCTGGGCTTCCAGAAGTGGGATCAGCTTGAGCAACACTTCCGCAGTGACCAGGGCATCGCCGAGCGCTGTATGACGGCCAATGATTGTGATGTTGAAACGCTCGGCTATGGCATCAAGTGAGTGCCCTTCCAGGTTCGGATGTACCACGGATGACAACAGCAGCGTATCGAGGACCGGGTTGTCGAAGTGCAGTCCGATGGCCTCTTCTTTTAGCTGCAGGAACCGCATGTCGAATGCTGCGTTGTGGGCCACCAGAACCGAATCCTTAACAAAAGCATGGAATTTCGGCAGGACTTCCGTGATGATCGGTTGTGACGGCAGCAGATCCGGGTCAATGCCGTGAATTTCCACCGAAGTTTTCGGTACTGCGCGCTGTGGATTGACCAGCTGATCGATTGTTTCGTTATGCAAAAGTCGACTGTTGAGGATGCGAACTGCGCCGAGTTGGATGATCTCGTCTCCCTTGGAGGGGTTCAGGCCGGTTGTCTCGGTATCGAAAGCAACGTAGGTGAGATTGCGGAGCGCAACCCCGCCTAAAGCTTCCTGGCCGGGCTGATGGAAGAGGTCGAATTCGAACGAGACCGGTCGCGGGGCGATGGAAGACTGCATGTCCGCGGTTTCCTCGACCAGGGCTGTCGGCAGGGTTACCTCGGCGCCATCGCAGAATGTCTCGTTGGTCTTGCAAATTGTCACAGTGCCGCCGTGCTTGTCGAGGATCGCTCCAGGGGAGTCGGTCGTCCCGGCGCTGTCCATGAACAACGACAGCGTCAGCCAATCACGGATCGACTGGCTTGGTACCTGCTGGTCTGCCCATTGCAGTACAAGCGATGCAAAAGAGTTTTCAGCCTGTGTAATGTACAGTGAAATTGATGAGACGCCATGCTCGGCCTTGAGCAAGCCGGCAAGAGTCGTGATGGCCTGGAGAATCGCGTAGCTGTCTATCTTCAGCCAGAAATGTCCTGCAACATCGGATTCGATTTCTATGGCAAAGCGCTCCCGGAGGTTTTTGGCGACCAGTGACAAAAACGTATCGGCCAGGACGTTTTCGCGGTTGCCATAGGCTTGACGGTGCTCGCTGTAGAGCTGCCTGGCCATGGCCAGGTATTCTTTGAGGTCGCTGGAGACCTGATCGATCGCCTCACGGTGCCGTTCGCAGTCTTTGTCTGCCACAACCGGAACATCTTGGGGTGCTTTGATTTCCCGGTGGAGTTTGCCGAGAGAGTTTTGCACGGCATCGATCATTCTCTGCAACATTCTGTCGCGTTCACTGTCGGCATCGACTTCACCGGTAATATCCTCCAGCGACAGGACGAAGCCGGTGATTTTAAGGACCTCCTCACCGTTGCCGGTAACCGGGGCCATGTTGACCCTGATGAATCTGTCACCACACAGTTTGGTCATCAGGCCACGGGCCGGCTTGACCTGGCCCTGCGCAAAGGCGTGATTCATCACTTCCAGGGCGTGGACCAGAGGGTCTCTCTCAAGCGTGCCGAAGACAGACCTGCCGAGACCGATAGTGCTGCTGCCATCCTGGTGGTTGCCGGATTTCAGCATCTCCTGAGCCTGGTTGTTGAACAGCATGATTCGGCCGTCCAGGTCGCAGACCACAACCCCGTAGGGAAGTTCCGACATCAGTGCGGCCAGGCGGTTGCGTTCTTCCTTGAGAGCGAGATTCGACTGACGGATTTTAATGTCCACTTCACTCTGCAACGCCTGGAAGGCATCTGCAGATTCGTTGATTATGTTGGCCAGCGTGACCAGTTCACGAGCCCCTTCAGGAGTGATCCGGTAGTCCGGGTTGGCGGCGGTGATCAGACGGGTCTGCTCGGCCATACACAATACCGGGATAATGTAATAACGAAAGAGCAGGCTGACCATGGTGCAGATGAATGCGACCAGGATAAGTGAGCCGATAAATGGAAAGGGCAGCAGTTTGTTGAAGAGTGTTTCGACAACGGCCTGTTCTTCAGGGGCCAGGTGTACAAAGGACGCGGCGAAGCTGCCGAATATGACGGTAAAAATAACCGTAATGATGCCGGTCAGAAAGACCCAGTATTTGACGGCTGGTGACAAACGGTCACCGAGGCTTTTCTGCAAAATCGCTCTCCGGGGCGCAGATGCGCATGAAGTTAATAAAATATTAGGCTGTTCTTCGGTCAGGTTCAACCAGGGGAGGCAATTATTTGTGCTTTTGGTCGATGGCTGAAAGCCTCCATGAGGATGACTTCCAGTGCCTTCGCCTCCATGTCGGGGTTGTAGGACCGTTCGGGTCGGGATAACTGCAGCCGATACTCCTTTTCGAGAAGCCGGGTTGCCTGGCGAAGACAGCCGTTGTCATCGTCGTACAATAAACCATTGACGTCGTGCCGGACCAGCGCCGCATTTCCCGGGTTGTTCCTGGCCAGAATCGGGATTCCAAGGGTCGCTGCTTCCAGGAGGCTGTTGGCAAGACCTTCGGAAATCGAATTGTTGATGATTACGTCGGCACTGCGCATGGCCGCTGCCATGGCTTCCGGCGGGATGACGCCGATGTAGCTGGCCCACGGGCGTGTTTCAATCTCTGCCCGGAACCGTCTGCCGTAATCTTCATCGAGGAGAGGGCCGCAGAACGCAAGATGAAAAGAGGCCCCATTGGCGGCCAGTTGATCAAATATCTTCAGCAGACCGATTGCTCCCTTGACAGGGCGCAGCCCGGCGGGCATCAGGAAGAGGGTCCGCACTTGCGCAACACCAAGGGTTGCACGCAAATCAAAGATTTCGTGACCGAGGATAACTCCCGGTGGAACTGTCTTCAGTCCGGTCGCCAGTGTCGGCCGATTCCGGGAGAACGCGGTGGCAATGATCGGATTTTGGAGCATGACGAATGCCGCCTGTTCGATGACCGCCTGAATGATGTCGCTCTGCTGCGGGTCATCGAGACCGTGATTGACGTCGGTACCGGTCAGCATGACCACGGTAGGAATCATCAGGTCACGTGCATTGTCGAGCCATGGCTTGCCGGAGCGGTAGGCGTGCAGCAACAGGGCGACGTCGGGAGCGAAATCGATCACCTTGCCCTGAAATGATGCTTCTCCCTGCAGCGTGACCTCCAGGGTTATGACCCGGTGGCCGAGTTTTTCGAGCCCCTGCTGAAACCTTCGCGCAGTCACCCAGTTGCCGCTGGCATGGTCCTGTTGCGGGACAACGATCAGGATGCGCATTGCAGCTCTCCGAAGGTACACAGCCGGATGTCGCGACGGGTTATAACGTCTTTCGCCTCGGCGGAGCAGAGTGCCCGCACTTCCGTCAGGCGCTGTTTCCCCTCAAATATACGGCCTTGCGGGTGAGGATAACCGGGGTGAGTCATCAGTTCCCAGTACCCTTCCGGCAGCTTCTCGAGCAGCAGGCAGAGGCTGGCTGTGTCGAGACTGTGCAGTTGCGATAACCCCCACAAGCCGCCGGGGGTCCTGATGGCGGCTGCCCTCATCGCCGCCCTGGCGTTTTCGCCAAGGCTGTGAAACAGGCTCAAGTCTTCGGCCAGTTCTTCTGGGATTTCAGACTCGAAAGGGTCTGCCGGACTGATTGTACGCATGGCGTCGAGACCGTACTCAAGGGCCAGGTCTATGACCGTTTCGATCAGGGCTGGGTAGCTGTGGCAATGCTGATGCCCATCTATGTGTCGCGGGTTCAGTCCGGTGTCGATAATCTTCTCGATCTGAGCAGAAAATTCCCTGCGGATGCCGGCAAGGTCATGGTTGTTGCCAAGCAGGTAGTCGCGCA
>JAFDBW010000025.1 GCA_019313105.1 Deltaproteobacteria bacterium
CAGTCGGCTCGGTGGTGGCCGGTTACGAAAACACATTGCCGGTAACCATGGAAGAGATGATCTACCATACCAGAGCCGTTGCCAGGGGGGCCTCCAAGTCACTGATCGTGACCGATATGCCCTTTCTCTCCTACCAGGTCGATCTGGCCGAAGCCCGTCGCAATGCCGGACGCCTGATCAAGGAGGGAGGTGCCCATGCGGTCAAGCTGGAAGGTGGTGTGCAGGTTGCGGATACGATTCGCGCTATCGTCGCCATGGATGTGCCGGTTTTCGGTCACGTTGGCCTGACCCCGCAATCGGTGCATCGCATGGGTGGCTATCGGGTCCAGGGGCGTGAACAGGCCCGGGCCAGCCAGTTGCTGGCCGATGCCCGATCTGTCGCCGAAGCGGGTGCCTGCGCGGTCGTCCTCGAGGGGATCCCGGCCAAACTCGCAGCCCAGATCTCTGCCGAACTGACAATTCCGACGATCGGTATCGGTGCCGGAGTCGATTGTGACGGACAGGTGCTGGTGATACATGACATCCTCGGCCTCTGCGAGAAGTACTCGCCGAAGTTCGTCAAGCGCTACGCCGATGTCTCCGGCACTATCCGCCAGGGCATCGACGATTATATCCGCGAGGTCAAGGAGAGGAGTTTCCCGGGGCCGGAGCATTCTTTTTGAAAACCGGGACGCTGTACGCGTACGCGAAAGTCAAAAGCTGAGAGTTATTCAACATAGAAAAAATTTAGTGGCTGAAGGTTTTCGCGTTCCGCGTCCCTCGTCCCGCGTTACATAATTTTATGCAAACAATCAAAGATATCAAAGAGATGCAGGCACACTGCCTGGCCGCAAGGTCGGCGGGGCAGACGATTGCATTCGTGCCGACCATGGGTTATTTGCACGAAGGTCACATGTCGCTTTTGCATGAGGGCCGTAAACGGGGTGATCTACTGGTCCTGTCGATATTTGTCAACCCGACCCAGTTCGGCCAGGGCGAGGATCTAGAGCGTTACCCGCGCGATTTCAATCGTGATGAAACGATGGCCCGGGAATGCGATGTCGACCTGATCTTCTACCCGGATACAGCATCGATCTATCCGGATGGATATGCCACCTATGTCACAGTCGAAGGCCCCTTGACGAATACCTTGGAAGGCGCCTGCCGTCCCACCCATTTCCGTGGCGTGACAACGGTCGTCACCAAGCTGTTAACCATCGTCATGCCGCATGTTGCCCTGTTCGGACGCAAGGACTTTCAGCAGCTGGCGGTTATCAGGCGCATGGCGGCCGATCTCAACCTGCCGGTAGAGATCCTCGGTATGCCGATCATCCGTGAAAGCGATGGCCTGGCGATGAGCTCCCGCAACGTATATCTTTCTGCAAGCGAACGGCAACAGGCACTGTCTCTGGTCGTCTCCTTGAATACGGCGGCGTCCGTGGTCAAAGCCGGTGAGCGGGCAGCTTCAGTCGTTTTGGCGAAAACGGTCAATCGCCTGGAATCGGAGCCCGACCTGGAAGTCGATTATGTGAAAATCTGTAATGCCGAGACGCTTGAAGAGGTTAATGAGATCGATCAGGAGTCGGTGATGCTCCTGGCCGTAAAGGTTGGCAAAACCAGGTTGATAGACAACGGTCTCCTGATGGAGCAAACCTAGCGTCATGCACAGAACTCGCGAAATAGCACGTGCCACTCTGGAAAACCTCTACCGGATCTTCACGGTCCCCGAAGCACCTGAATCAACTCTCGGAGAGATTGATCAGGCAATTTCCGAGGATCTGGCCGGGTTCCTGCAAACCCACATCGTCGCTATCGAGCGCAGCATCGAAGAGATCGAAGCGGATTTCTCAGACTCGACGATCCCGGAAGAACCGACCTACGTTTCCGAGTATACCGAATTCGTTAAACAGAACCTGGTTGCCCAGTCGGTGCATACTGCTGCGCCGGGGTTCATCGGTCACATGACATCGGCTCTACCGTACTTCATGCTGCCGCTGTCGAGAATCATGACGGCGTTGAACCAGAACCTGGTCAAGGTTGAAACCTCCAAAGCCTTTACTCCCCTGGAACGTCAGGTGCTTGCCATGCTCCACCGCCTGGTTTACAGCGGTGAGGACAACTTCTATGCTCGCTGGATTCATGACAGCCGCTATGCGCTTGGTGCTCTTTGTTCAGGAGGGACGATCGCCAATGTGACCGCGCTATGGGTTGCCCGGAATCGTCTCTGCGGCCCGTCGGATTCTTTCCGCGGCATAGCCCAGGAAGGGTTGCCGCGTGCCCTGAAGCACCTCGGCTGTGAAGGCCTGGCGGTGCTGGTGTCACGCCGCGGTCACTATTCGCTCGGCAAGGCGATCGACCTGCTCGGCCTGGGCCGTGACAACCTGATCCTGGTCGATACCGATGCGAAGAACCGGATTGATATGGCCTGTCTCAGGGCTGAGTGCCAGCGACTGCAAAGAGAAAATATCCGTCCCCTGGCCCTGGTCGGTATTGCCGGCACCACTGAAACCGGAAATGTCGACCCGCTGGAAGAGATGGCGAATCTTGCCGCAGAGCTCGATTGCCACTTCCACGTCGATGCGGCATGGGGCGGACCGACCCTCTTCTCAGAACGTCATCGTCATCTTCTGGACGGTATTGAGCGTGCTGATTCGGTGACGATAGACGCCCACAAA
>JAFDBW010000026.1 GCA_019313105.1 Deltaproteobacteria bacterium
ATGGGCCGGCGAATGTGATGACAACTGCTACGACGGTGAATATCTTGATGCCCTCGATACGATCATGCCGGGTATCGCCAGTTATGGTCGTGGCTTTGGCGACACCATCGAGAAAGATGGTACACATCTCGATAAAGCCGGCCCCTGTGCCAAAAGCTGTCGATCCGGTTTCGTCAAACTGCGCGCCCGGCTCGACGTCTGCATGACCGGCACGCGACTGTCGAAAGACCGGGCGGCGTCAGCCCTCGCCCAGGTGATGATCCCCGAAGCCCTTGACTATCCGCGCTAACGGGGAAGATGACATGAATATTGATCGCCAGACTATGGAAGTCGATATCGCCTGTGTCGGCTTCGGCCCGGCTACAGCCGGTTTCATGCACACCCTGAGCCAGGCAATGACCGCCGAGGATGGTTCTGTTCTGCTTGAAAGTAAGGTCATGCCCGGCATGCCTTTGCAGGTTGTCTGTTACGAGCGTGCTGACGACATAGGCTTCGGTGTTTCAGGGGTGGTTACCCGCGGCAAAGCGCTGCGGGAAAGTTTCCCAGACCTCGACCCGGCGCAGATGCCGATGGCTGCGTCCGTCAGTGACGAGCAGGTCCTTTATCTCAAAGACCCCCTTGGCAAAAGTCGCCGCAGCTCAGGCGTGCGCATGCTCGACCGTCTGTTCGGGCTGCTCGGCACCTCTGATCATGCGGTCAAGCTGCCCTACATCCCACCTTTCCTTTGCAAGAAAAACGGCCTGGTGCTTTCTATCGGCCAGTTCTCCCAGTGGATCGGCAACCAGCTGATGGGCTCGGGGCTGGTCCAGGTGTGGCCCGGCATGCCGGTCTCCGAACCATTGCTCGAAGAGGATCGGGTGGTTGGTATCCGCCTGGTTGACCAGGGTGTGGAGACGGATGGCACGGCAGGGCCTGGCTATATGCCGGGAATGGACATCCGTGCGCACCTCACCGTGGTCGGTGACGGCCCGGTCGGCCCGGTCGGGCAGAAGCTCGACGAACATTTCGGCCTTCCCGAAGGCAACCACCAGGACGAATGGGCCGGCGGCATGAAGTTCGTCGTTGAGCTGCCCGAGGATTGCACCCTGCAACCCGGTTTCGTGCTGCATACCCTCGGCTATCCCGAGCCGGAGATTTTTGGTTTCCTCTACGTTTATCCCGATCGTGTCGCTGCGCTCGGTATCTTCGTTCCTTCCTGGCTCGACAGTCCGGTGCGTTCCAGCTATCGCCTACTGCAGTACTGGATGCAACATCCCGCCATCTGGAAACATCTCAGGGGTGGCACCCTGCGCTCCTGGGGCGCCAAGTCTTTGCAGGAATCCGGGCAGCGTGGCGAACCGGTGTTGGCCGGCGACGGTTTTGCCCGCATTGGCGAGGGCTCGGGCAGCACCAACGTACTCACCGGTTCCGGTCTCGACGAGGCCTGGGCCACCGGCGTGCAATTGGCTGAAGGGGTCATCGAGCTGGCCAAAGCTGGCGAACCGTTCAGTCGTGCCAACCTGGAGCGCACCTACCTTGCTCGACGCCGTAGCAGCTGGGTGGAAGCTGATGCGAGGATTGCCAAGCAATCCCGCTATGGTTTCACTCGCGGCATGATCCCCGGTTTGCTCGGCATGGCTCTTTCCGGTCTGAGCGGCGGTCGTTTCAATGTCGGTGGTGTTTTTCGCCGACCATGGGAGCGCATTCCTGTTTTCAAGGATTATTTCCGTGGCCAGATCTCCGAGCAAGAGATCGACAGTATCGTCGAAGGTTGCCGTCAACACGGCAAACCACTCTTCGAGCCGTTGATGGACAAACTTGGCTGGCCGCCGATTGAATATGATGGACAGCTGCTGATCTCCCACCAGGATGCTCTGCTGATCGGTGGCAAGGTTCAAGCGGCTCACGGCTTTGCCGACCACGTCCGGTTTGTTGATCCGGACGCTTGCAACAATTGTGAAAGCCAGATCTGCGTGGCGATGTGTTCCGGCCAGGCGATCACCGCCTCCGAAGGGGGTGGCATGCCAGAATTCGATCGTGAGAAATGCATCCACTGTGGCATTTGTATGTGGAACTGCACCACCAGTCGGCCTGGTGATTCGTTGCGGAGCAACGTGAGCTTTGAGGCCGGTTCAGGTGGCCTGCATTCTGCTGAGAACTAATCAAACCAAGCAAGCTACCAAGCATATTATTAAGAGGAGTGGAACTGATGAGTGGAGGATTTCATATCGTGGTCTGCGGCAGTCTGGTCCCTGACCCGCTGCAGACGCTGGAACCGATCGACGGCCCGAACGGGCCAGCTTTGAAAAATGAGATGATGCTGCCCGCGGTGCTCGATCCCTGGGCGGGACACGCCCTGTTCGAGGCCGCCGAACTTGCCAAGAATGTCCCTGGCAGCAAGGTCTGGCTGGTCAGCCTCGGTCCGAAAGCCAAGCTGCAGCAGCTGATGATGTCGATCGCGCAGAAAGTTTCTTTCGAGTTGGTTGCTATTGATGGCTCTGCTGGCGGCTTCACCGACCCCTTTGATGTCGCTGCAATTCTGGCTGATGCGATTGTCAAGATCGACGGCTTGGATCGCTCTCGGCTGTTGCTGTTCGGTGGCTGCGCGTCTGCCTCTCGCGATTCCGGAGTGACCATGCAGATGGTTGCCGAGCGGCTTGATATTTTCGACCAGTTCCTGGCCGTCGACAAGCTCACCATGAGCAGTGACGGTAGCATGGAAATCCTTGAACGGATCGAAGCCGGCCGCTACCAGGTCTCCAGCTGTGACGGCGCACCAGCGATGCTTGGCTGGGCCACCGGAAGTCTCCCAGAACCGCCCAATAACCCCCAGGTGGGCATGATGAATATGCGCACGGTTATGCCTGCTTTGCAGAAAGCCCAGACTGCCCAGATTGGTGTCGGTGGTTTGAGTTACGCCGCAGTTGAACTGCCCAAGCAACGCAGGGAGACGCGTGTTGTCAAGGACACTCCGGCAGAAGTTGTCGCTCAGGAAATTGTTGACTGGCTGAAGGCCTAGGAGACCGAAATGGATAAGATATTATTGCTTGCTCATACCCTGGATGACGGTACCTTGCCGAAGGGTGCTTATGAATCTCTCAATGCGGCCCTGAAGCTGGCTGCCGATCTTGGCGGTGCTGCCGTGACCGTCGGTCTTCTCGGCGGAGATGTCCAATCTGCCGCGGACAGCATCGCTGCATGTGGCGCTGCAAGTATTCTTGTCGTGAGTGGTGAGGATTTCGCTACATCGCGCTACTCATCGGACACAGTCGCCGTAGAGGCCCTGGTCAAGGAAGCCGCTCCGACCCTGGTCCTTGCTCCGACCAGCTCACGCTTCTCCCGCTGCCTGCCGGGCGCGGCCTATCGCTGCGACGGACGTATCGAGACCCACATCACCGGTATCAAGGTGGTCGATGGGACTGTGCAGGTACAACGCTGGTATTATCGGCAACGCATGGTTGCGACCTTGTCGCGAGCCCAACGTCCCTGGTTCTTGGTGATTGATTCAGGTGTCTTTGAACCGTGGCAAGGGGCTGCCGGAACTGCTGATGTGAAGGCCCTCGACATTGCTGTTGACGATAGTTGCCGACGCACCAGGGTGGTTGGTGTGCAAACTCCGGACAGCGACGCCCAGACGATTCGTCCCGATGCCAAGTTGCTGTTCGTTGCCGGTGCCGGGTGGACCAAGAAGCAGGCTGACGGCCAGCTGCATATCAAAAAAGCTGAAGGATTGATCCTCGATTTCATCAATAACAGCAAAGCATCGCTCGGTAGCAGCAAGTCACTGGTTGACCAGTCCAGCGAGGGGGAAGTGATCAGTTTCATGAGCCACCTCAACCAGGTCGGCCAGACTGGCTCCACCCCACGGCATCCAAAAGGGCTGGCTACCTGCTGCCATGGCGAAGAGCCGCATACCGTCGGCTGGCGTTTTATCAGCGAGCGCCGTGCTATCACCCTCGATCCCAATTGCGGATGGGCACAAGGGAAAGCCGATGTCCTCTATGTGGCCGACGCTTTCGAGGTTATTGCCAAGGCGAATGAGCTGCTTGCCAAGTGATAACGCATTGCTTGTCTTGAATTAGAACTCGGGGGCGCTCATTGCAGAGTGCCCCCGATTCGCATAAGTTTTTGAATTATTAATCTTTACATTTCAGCAAACAATCATAACCCTCGCGTTCCAGCAATTCCATTCTTTATTGATGATGTTCGCTACTCTCAAGATGTGCTATAACAGCCCTCATGCTTCAGCTGAAAAATGTCAATAAACAATTTGCCGATCAGGTCGTGCTGGGCAATGTCGACTGGCATGTCCGACCGACCGATCGTGTCGGCCTGTGCGGTGAGAACGGCGCGGGCAAGACCACTCTGTTGCGCCTGCTGGCCGGGCAAAGCGAGGTCGAGGCCGGCAAAGTCCAGTTGGCCAGGGGGACGACGGTCGGCTACCTGCCACAGGAAGGTCTGGAACATACCGGTCGGGACCTGTTTACCGAAGTGCGTTCTGCTCTGGCCGAGCTTTTGTCAGTAGAATCGGAGCTCCAGTCCCTTGAAAATAAGATCAGTCGCGAGACGATGCAGGCCGACCTTGAGCGTTACTCCGAACTGCAGGAAATCTTCCGGCAGCGAGGTGGCTATACGATGCAAGCGGACATCGGCCGTGTCCTCAAAGGCCTTGGTTTTGCCGAAGACGACTGGACCAGGCCCTGTGAGCATTTCTCCGGTGGCTGGCAGATGCGTATCGCCCTGGCCAAGCTGCTCCTGCAGAAGCCCAACCTGCTTCTCCTCGATGAACCGACCAACCATCTCGATCTGCCCGCCCGTGACTGGCTCGAGGGATACCTAGCTGCCTATCCGCATGCCGTTATCCTGGTCTCTCATGACCGTTTCTTCCTCGACCAGGTGGTGACCCGCATCGTCGAGATCTGGCACGCCAAATTGACCGATTATCCGGGAAACTATTCCCGTTACCTGATGGCCCGGGAAGAGAGGGTGTCGGCCTTGAGAGAGGCCAAGGCTCGCCAGGATGAAGAAATCGCTAGAACCGAGGCGTTTATCAACAAGTTCCGTTTCAACGCCAACAAGGCTGCACTGGTACAGAGCCGTGTTAAACAGCTGGAAAAAGTCGAACGCATACAACTCCCCCCGGAACGCAAAAAAATCGGTTTTTCCTTTCCGGCACCACCCAAGGGCGGAAAGTTATCCGTCCGTCTTGAGAAGGTGTCGCATGGCTATGGTGATCTCGCTGTCCTCGATGATGTCAGCCTTGCCGTTGAGAGAGGCGAGCGGATTGCCCTGGTCGGGGCCAACGGTGCCGGCAAATCGACCATGATGCGGCTTCTGGCCGGAGTTGAAGAGCCCCGGGAAGGTATTCGAGAAGAAGGGTATAACATGGTGATGGCGTATTTTGCCCAGGACCAGGCACGCACCCTCGATCCGCAACTGTCGGTTCTCGAACAGATTACCCGGGCGGCCCCGTTCGACATGGTGCCGCAGGTCCGCAACCTGCTCGGAGCGTTTCTGTTCCACGGCGATGATGTTCACAAAAGGGTCTCGGTCCTCTCGGGAGGCGAACGAAACCGTCTGGCGCTGGCGATCCTGTTGTTGAGACCGGCCAACCTGCTTTTGCTGGACGAGCCGACCAACCACCTCGACATCGCGTCCAAAGAGGTCCTTCTGCAGGCGCTCAAAGGCTATAAGGGGACATTGGTCTTCGTTTCGCACGATCGGTATTTCGTCGATGCACTGGCCAACCGGGTTGTCGAGGTGGCCGCGCGTCGCGCAACATCCTATCTCGGTAACTACGAGGATTTCCTGCTGTCGAAGAGTGGCGAGGGAGATCTTAGCCACTCAACACTGCGGGTTGAAAAGATCCATACCGAGGACTCCACCCAGAATGGCAAGACCGGACGACTTGTTTCCCATGCCGAGCGCAAGACTGCGCGGCGTCAAGAGAAGAAGCGGCAGAAAGAACTGGCCGGGGTGGAGTCAAGGATTGAAGCCCTGGAAACGGAGATTGCCGAACTGACGGTAAAGATGCAGGATCCGGCGATGGCCATTGATCACGCCAGGCTCGGAAAGCTGATCGATCAGCATGCTGAACTGCAGGCGGAATTGGATGGATGCATGGAAACATGGGAAGCCCTCCAGGAGCTTGCCGCATCGGGTGATTTGCCGTGAAGCGATTGTTCGTGATTGCTGTTGCCAGTGAAAAGGGTGGCGTGGGGAAAACCACGATTGCCACCAACATGGCGGTTTATCTCAAGGCGTTGCGTGAAGACCTGCCGGTGACCATCGCTTCGTTCGACAACCATTTCAGTGTCGACCAGATGTTTGCCCTGGTGCCTCCATCGGAAAGAAACGTCGCGGCACTGTTTGAAGAGTCGCCGCCGACAGACCTGGTCAGGCTTGGCCAGTACGGTGTCCAATATGTTGCCTCATCGCGGCGCCTGCAACTGCCGCATCATCCGCCAGAATGGCTCCGCCAGAGGCTCGATTCCATGGACCTGTCCGGCATCCTGATCCTCGACACACGACCGATTATGGATTGGTATTCCGAAGCGGCCCTGCTGGCTGCAGACCTGGTGATCGCACCGGTCAAGGACCGCGCGGCATTGATCAATACGGAGGCGTTGCGACAGGTCCTTGCAACAGTCGGTCACAGTGAGAGGCTCTGGCTGCTTCCCAGCCTGGTCGACACCAGGGCCCGTCTGAATGCCGAAGTGCGCGTTCATGAATTTCTCAGTTATGCTGCTCGCGAGCGGGATTACCAGGTCCTCGGCATTATTATCAGTAAAAGCCCGAAAGTTGAAAGTCTTGCCTCGGGCTTCTCAAGTTCGGTCCGACCGGTCCTGACGCATGCCAGAAATACCGCGGTGCATCGTCAGTTCAAACAGTTGGCTGAGTTCGTCCTGGACCGGTTCGATGCCGCCCCGGTCGCGTCGCATGACCGGATTATGACGCCGGTGCAGAATGATTCCGGGCCATCAGTGATCAGGCGGCGTCAGGTCCAGGAATGCCCGGTCTGTTGTCTGGCGTCCGATGTCAACGCCGGACATTTTTTCTTTTCTCTTCGCAGCCGTCGGCGTGGATATGTCCACCCGGGCTGTTTTGCAAAGATCTGTGCCGCCATGAATCCGGAGCTCTTCGAAAATTGTGGCGGCGTGATTGCCCTGACCTTAGACGGCCCGGGGCTGGTGGCACCTGACTGTCGACTTGCGGCGCACCTGTTCAACGACAACGGAGAGCTTCTGGAAAGCGAAACAATCGTGATCGAGGAAGCCCAGACCATTAAAGAATCCGTTGGTTGCATGATCGGTCAGCCGATGGACCGTGCCTACCGGGAGCTGGTTTTTTTGAATGGTTATGTCGAAGCTGTCGAGTTGCGTCCGGGGCGGACGGAAGCCGGAGTGTTTTTGAAAAATCGGCGAAAAATCACTCGTGAACTGCGCCAGGCAGGGCTGTATTGAGCACTATCTGATAATTTGTATGACCACGAGTGAGGCAGAGGGCCATGAGGTGTCTCAGATTGTTGACAAACCCCGCATGTGATGCGGGGTTTATTTTTTATCTGGCCGGTGGAATTCCTTTAAATCTTAGGTCAACAGATGGTGAATCTGTTGACCTCTCAATTATGAAGTCAGGCTGAACTTTGTCAGTTCCCTGATGCGCCAC
>JAFDBW010000027.1 GCA_019313105.1 Deltaproteobacteria bacterium
CTGGCAGGACATCTGGATCAATCTGATTGATACGCCGGGGCATATCGATTTCACTATCGAGGTGGAGCGTTCTCTGCGGGTCCTCGACGGGGCGATTGTGATCTTCAGCGCGGTCGAAGGGGTCCAGCCTCAAAGTGAGTCTGTCTGGCATCAGGCGAACCGCTATAACGTGCCGCGCATCTGTCTGATCAACAAGATGGATAGGGTTGGTGCTGACCACCAGGCTGTTCTGAGCCAGATGCAGGAACGGCTTGGCGCGCGCCCGATCCTGATGCAGTTGCCGGTTGGTGAGGAGAGTGACTTCCACAGCGTCATTGACCTTATCGATGGCTGTGAACTGACCTTCGATGAAGGCGATCTGGGTGCCGCAGTGGCTTGCCTGCCGATTACCGATGAACAGAAGGCCGCAGTCGCGCAGGCCCGGGAGGCAGTGGTCGAAGCCGCAGCCGACTGGGATGATGACCTGCTCGCCGATTTCCTGGAAGGGACCGAGGTTGCTGCAGAGCGGATTCGGGCGGCTTTGCGCAAAGGCGTCCTGGCCGGTAAACTGTTTCCGGTTTTCCTTGGTACCGCGTTGCGCAACAAGGGCATCCAGCCGGTCCTTGATGCAGTGATTGATCTTCTGCCTTCGCCGCTTGACTTGCCGCCGGTTGTCGCCCATCATCCCGAAGGCAGTGAAGAGCACCTGCTGACGTGTGATCCAGGCGGTCCGCTTTGCGCCCTGGCGTTCAAGGTTCTTTCCGACGAGGGTCGCAAGTTAACCTATGTGCGGATTTACTCCGGTCAACTCAAGGCCGGCGATACTCTTTTGAATTCCACCCGGGATGTTCAGGAGCGTGCCGCGCGCTTGTTCCGCATGCACGCGCACAAACGCGAACGGATCGATGTGGCACAAGCCGGCGATATCGTCGCCGCGGCAGGACTCAAGGAAGCACTGACCGGCGATTCCCTCTGTGCCGTTGCACAACCACTGCTGCTGGCCGGACTGACAGTGCCGGAACCGGTCGTCTCACTGGCCGTGGAGCCGAAACAGATTCAGGACCGTGACAAGCTGCTCCTGTCGCTGGAGAAATTGCAGTGGGAGGACCCGACCTTCAGGGTGCGTGAAGACGAAGATACCGGACAGACGGTTCTGACCGGTATGGGCGAGTTGCATCTCGAGGTTGTGCTGCGCAGGCTGGCGGATGATTTTGGCGTTGAAGTGAACGCTGGGCAGCCGCAAGTTGTTTACCGCGAAAGCGTGTCGACCGAAGTCCGCCACACAGAAGTCTTCGAAAGAGAGATCGAGGGCAAGGCTCAACGGGCTGAAGTCACTCTGCTGATCGCACCCCGTGAGCGTGGTAGCGGGATTGAAATTACCGTTCCAACACCTGGTACGGATGGGCTGAGCGCCGAAATCTGCCAGGCCCTTGAGGAGACTCTGCACATGGCGGTACAGTCCGGCGTGCAGCTTGGTTACCCGATGGTCGACCTGTCGATTGTTGTCGTACAGGTCCCGGTCACACCCGGGGAGACCACGGCCATCGGGGTAAAGGCAGCTGCACAGCGCGGCCTGACCCTGGCTGCCCGTGCCGCAAAGCCCGTCCTCCTTGAGCCGATCATGGAGCTTGAGATTACCGCTCCGAATGAATTCTCCGGCAAGGTTCTCGGTGGCTTGCAGCAGAAAAGAGGGCGTGTCGAGGGGATGGAGTCACGCGCCGTCGTTGATATTGTCCGGGCCCATGTCCCCCTCGCCGAGATGTTCGGTTACATGACCGAGCTGCGCAGCGCGAGCCAGGGTCGGGGATCATTTACAATGGAGTTCAGTCACTACGACCGGGCTCCTGATGCAATTCTGGAAAAGTTCGGTTTAAAGTAAATATTACAGGGAAAATCTATGGAAATCGAAAGAGGTGCAGGAAAAATAGCCAAGTGTCTGAAACTGATGCTCAACAACAAACCGGGGCACCTGGCGAAAGTGACTGCGGCCATCGCTCAATTGAACGCCAGTATTGGCGATATTCACCTGGTGCGCTTCGGACGGACACATAATACCCGAGAGATCGTCGTCTACGTCGATTCGGACCAGCAGTTTGAAGATGTGGTGGATGTCATTGCCAGCCTGGAAGGGATTGTCGTTGAAGATGTCATCGACCTGGTTCACCAGTTGCACGAAGGTGGCAAGATTGCCACCAAGAGCAAAGTGCGCATCGAGACGATTACCGACGTCCGGCAGATTTATACGCCGGGGGTGGCGGCGATTTGCACGGATATAGAGAAGAACCCGGAGCTCGCCTACAAATATACATCGATACCGAACTCGGTCGCCATCGTTACCAACGGTTCGGCGATTCTGGGCCTCGGCAATATCGGTGCGGTTGCCGGTATGCCGGTCATGGAAGGCAAGGCGGTACTCTTTGATTACCTGGTCGGTGTCAGCGGTGTGCCGATTCTGATCGAGAATTCCGACCCCAAAATCATTATCGAGACCGTGCGCAACATCGCCCCGACCTTTGGTGCCATCAAGCTCGAAGACATCAAGGCACCGGAGTGTTTCGAGATCGAAGACGTGCTCGACAATGAGCTCGACATCCCGGTCCTGCACGACGACCAGCACGGCACAGCGGTCGTCGTCCTTGCCGCCCTGCTTAACGCTACCCGTTTCTCCGGGCTGATGCTAAGCAAGTCGGTGGTTGGCGTGATCGGTCTGGGCGCTGCTGGGATGGGGATCAGCAAGCTGCTGCTCTCCTACGGTGTCAAAAAGGTGATCGGTACCGATCTCAATGAAGACGCCTGTGAACGTCTAGTCGCTGCCGGGGGAGAAGCTGAAACCCTTGACGATGTGATGAAAAAGGCCCACGTGGTGATCGCCACTACGGGCTGTTCCGGCCTGATCAGCCCGGCCATGGTACGCAAGGGTTCGGTGATCCTGGCCCTGACCAATCCGAAACCGGAGATCGAGCCGGAGGTTGCCATGGGGGCTGGTGCATCTTTCGCTGCCGACGGCAAGAGCGTCAACAACGCCCTGGCATTTCCGGGGCTGTTCTGCGGGGCTCTGAATGTTCGTGCAACGCGGATCAACAACAAGATGAAGATCGCGGCCGCCCAGTGTATCGCCCGGTACGCAGAAGAAAACGAGCTGGTTCCGTCACTGCTGCATCCCGATGTGCACAGAGAGGTGACGGCGGTGGTCGAACGTGCCGCCCTCGAGTCGGGAGTGGTCAAACACTGGGATTAACCAGCTTTATGTCATGACACTGCGCCCTGCCGGATCAACCCGCAGGGCGCAGTGTTTCTCTTATTAAAAAACATCCCCAACAAAACAATAAAAATCCAACGGGTTAAACAGCGATAACCTAGTTAAATTGAGTAGTTTGTCTTGACATCCTGGCCCATTCCGTTATATTAATCTAAAATAATTAACTAAAGTTAAGCATTTGGTGTGGCCACCCCCTCCGCTAGGCAGGCCGCTGAAAATACCGGATTTTTAATCTGGACGGCCGGGTTTTCAGGATCGATACGGGTGCCACCGATTCGGCCTCACGTCTCCGGTTTTTTCATCTCCCGTACTGGTGAATTTGATGAAGAAGTTTGGTGCGCTCAGTCACAGCTTGATCAGTAAATTCATCTTTCGCACGGGGCTCGTCCTGCTGCTTACCATATCGCTGTTCGCTTCTTTCAACATCAGTACTCTGAAAGAGGTCTTTTTGCAGGATGCCAAAGACGATGTTGAAACCTTAAGCGAGATCATTCTCCATACGACTCACTTCCAGATGCTCGAAGACAACCGCACCAGGGTTTACGAGATGATCGATGAAGTCACCCAGCACGAGAAAATTGACCGGGTCCGGCTCTATAGCACGGAAGGGTATGTACACTTTTCGACCCAGGGTGATGAAATAGGCAAAACCAAGGAAGAACTGCGCTTCAGCGATCAGGGCGACGTCAGTGAAGAGATGACTGTCGAGAGTAATAGCCAGAACAGCAATCGCAGAATCTTTGTTAATTCGCAGGGCGTCGAGATTCTCAGTGTTACGACCGCAATTGATAACAAGTCGCCCTGTTATACCGCGGCCTGTCATGTGCACTCACCCGAAATCAAGACGCTTGGCTACCTGGAGGTTCAGGGGACTCTGGCGAAAATTGGTGTACAGGCCAGTGCCTACCGGGACAGCATCGCGATCTTTGGCGGGACTCTGATGCTGATCATCATCATCTGCCTGAGCTGGATGACGCAAAGCATGGTTATCGACCCGGTCCGTGATCTTCTGCTGCATGCCCGCAAGATATCGAATATGGAGCTCGACAGCCAGCTGCAGTTGAAATCAGACGACGAGATCGGCGAACTGTCGGAAGCCTTTAACACCATGACTGTGAAATTAAAGGAAGCCCGAGACGGGTACCGGGAGCTGAACGAAACCCTCGAGGCAAAGGTGCTGGAAAGAACCGAGGAAATCGAGAAGGTAAATTACCAGCTGGCGCGCTCCGAAAAGCTTGCGTCGCTCGGTGAGCTGGTTGCCGGGATCGCTCATGAGATCAACAATCCATTGGGCGGAATCCTGATGTTCGCGAATCTATTCGCCGAAGACAAGCGGCTTGGCGAGGATCAACGTGCTGATGCCATGACGATCGTGCACGAAACGAAACGATGTGCCGATATCGTCAAGCGCCTGCTGGATTTCTCCAGGACCTCGATTCCGGACAAGCAACTCAAATCGCTGGCCAACATCATGGAAAACACTCTGGCGCTGGTCGAGCACCATGCCGCGGTGAATGATGTCGAGATCATCCGTCATTACGGTGTCAACCTGCCCAACATTGAGGTTGATCCGACACAGATTGAGCAGGTGTTCATCAACCTCCTGGTCAACGCCTGCCATGCCATGCCGCTTGGTGGACGGCTGACTATCACCATGCGAACCGATCCTCAGCGGGATCTGCTGATTACGTCAATTGAGGATACCGGACAAGGAATTTCCGAAGAGAACCTGGGTCGCATCTTCGACCCCTTTTTCACAACCAAGAACCAGGAACTCGGCGGTGTTGCCGGTACCGGTCTCGGCCTCTCGGTTTCCTATGGCATCATTCAGAACCATGGTGGACACATCAAGGTGCAGAGCGTCGTCGACCAGGGTACGGTGTTTACTGTCGAACTGCCGGTGGCAAAATGGATCCCCGCAGAGCAAGACGCTGGCTTGCCAGATGGCAGGGCCTCCACGGCATGATTGGTGAACTATTTGTTTTGATGGAATTTGTGCAATTGCAGATCAGGGAGAAGATTTTATGAGTAAAAAGATTGAACGAATCCTGATTGCTGATGACGATGCAGTTATCCGCGAGGGGTTACGCCGGGTTCTGAGTGGCGCAGGGTACAATGTCGAAACAGTCAGCAACGGCCGTGCCGCTCTTGAGCATCTGGAGGCGGAGCGCTTCAAACTTCTGATTACGGACCTGAAGATGCCCGGGATGAGCGGCCTTGAGGTACTGCGGGCGATCCGGACCCGTCAGCCCGAACTGCCAGTCGTCCTGATAACCGGCTATGCCGCTATCGACAATGCTGTTGAAGCGATGAAGAACGGTGCCACGGATTATCTTGCCAAGCCCTTTGAGAACGAGGAGATTATTGAAAAAGTCAAAACCGCTCTGGAAACCCGGGCGGTGCTGATCGATGAAATGTATTTACACCGGGAGATGAACGAGAGCCATGGTTTTGACTGTCTGCTCGGCGACAGTCGGGAAATGAAGCGTCTTTACCAGCGTATCATGCAGGTGGCGCCGACTGACAGCACGGTTCTGATTACCGGTGAAAGCGGGACTGGCAAGGAGCTGGTCGCTCGTGCGATTCATGGGCACAGCTCGCGGCGCGAGCAGCCATTTGTCGCAGTCGATTGCACAACCCTCGCCGAGAGTCTACTGGAGAGCGAGCTGTTCGGCCACGTCAAAGGTTCTTTTACCGGCGCGATCCAGACCAAGCGAGGCCTGTTTGAAGTTGCCGATGGCGGGACAGTCCTGCTGGACGAGATTGGTAATATCAGCCTGTCGACACAGGCCAAGCTGTTGCGCGTCCTGCAGGAACGGGTTGTGACGCCGATCGGTGGCACGACGCCGGTGCCGATCAATATTCGCCTGGTGGCTGCCACCAATTCGAATTTGCGGGAAATGGTCAAACAGGGGCTTTTCCGTGACGACCTGTTTTTCCGCCTCAACATCATTCCGATTGAATTGCCGCCGCTGCGTGACCGCAAAGGCGATCTGATGCTGCTCGCCAGCCAGTTCCTCAAGCGCTTTGCAGAAGAAAATGGCAAGGAGATCCGCGGCTTCTGCCCGGATGTTATCGAGCTGTTGGAAAACTATGCATTCCCGGGAAATGTTCGCGAACTGGAAAATCTCATTGAGCGCGCGGTTGTCCTGTCTCAGACTGATCTGGTACAGAAGATCGACCTGGAGATGCCAGGCGATGATCATGTCTCCGAGCTGTTTGGGGAAAAAGCGGTTCCCCTTGATGCCAATGAATTGAAGGAGCAGAAGCGGCAATTACGCGAGCAGGCAGTCGTGCCGCTGGAGCGGGCTTTCCTCCTGAGCGCTCTGGACCGGAATGACTGGAATGTCACAAAGGCTGCGGAAGAAGTCGGTATGCAGCGACCCAACTTCCAGGCCATGCTTAAAAAACAGGGAATCAGTATTCGCGCGCGGGCGCTGGATTAGATCGCTCCCTTTCCAGGCCCTCCCCATAGATAATAAAAACATCTGCACTGTATAGGTAATTTATACAGTGCATTTTTTTGTCAAAAAAGTCATTGATTCCAGTGTCTTATCAACCATATAAAGAAGGAGCATTCTTGTCGATCAATTTGAAAAGTATATTTTAAATATACTTTTCGTCGATTTTACCTGAGATTTCTTCACGTCCTTTACAAGAAAAAAACCAATAAATACAGGCGCTTAATTATAAATATAAAAATATTTTAAGAATGGCACGGCCGATGCAGTATCCCTATATCAAATGCTTCATGTCGAAGCAACACTGCAAAGAGAAGGAGGCCGTTATGAAAACGATGCGTATGTTGATCTCGATGATGGCGGGTAGTGCTTCTGCCGCTTATGCGGCGACTGGGGTACAGGCGGAAGACGTAGGTATTCTGACTTACGCGTTCATAGGTTTCTTTGCCTTGATTATCGTTTCCCAACTGGTTACGGCGGCGATTCTCTTTATCGGTATGGTCAAGGGGCTGTTTTCCTCCAGGGAGAAAAGTTCTGTTAAAGCTGACTAGACTTGACTAGTAGAGACTGCCCCTGGAGAACGGGGGTGGTTCGGCCGCAGACGGGAGAGAGCCAATGATGCACATGCCAGGACTACTTATCGCAGACGAAGACGTGTTGACCAGGAAACGCATGGCGGACCTGTTCATCAAGGCCGGGTACCAGGTGACGGTAACCAACTCGGCAGCTGGTGTGCTCTACGGGATTCTGAAAAAGACCGCCCAGGTTGTATTACTCAGTACGCGCTTCGATCAAATGCTGGCAACGGAATTGATTCCGATTCTCAAGAAGTGCAATCGCAACCTGACGATCATCCTGGTTGCCAGCGAACTGCCGCTGGCCCTGATTAGAAAAGCCAGAAGTGAGGGGATTTTTTATCATGCCCTCAAACCGAGCAAACCGAGTGACGAGGAAGAATTGCGCGAGGCTGTCAA
Source organism: Deltaproteobacteria bacterium (assembly GCA_019313105.1). Taxonomy (GTDB): domain Bacteria; phylum Desulfobacterota; class Desulfuromonadia; order Desulfuromonadales; family BM103; genus JAFDBW01. The sequence continues at coordinate 7,674 of JAFDBW010000027.1, forward strand.
GTGCGCATTTGAAAAGGTAACCAACAACGCAACAGGTGAATGGCTGCAATAGCAACTGTAACCGCATACCAACTGAATGGAGGAAATTATGAAAAAGCTCAGAAGTACACTGATGGGAATGGCGATGTTGATGACGATGGTAACCCCTGCTTTTGCCGTGGATACGACCAAGACCTATTCCAGTGGCATCCTGGTCGGCATCTTCCTGGGCTTCTGCGCACTGATCGTGGTCGTGCAGCTGGTGCCGACGATCATGCTCCTGGTCGGTTTTTTCAAAGGGCTGATCAAGGATCACTCGAAGAAAACCAGGCGCCTTGCCAGCAGGATCTAGATTCCTGCAGACCGGGAATGTTGTCCACTAAGGAGGAAATACAATGATTCAGATACTCGAAAAAATCGGCGAATGGCACAGTGTTCATACACTGGTGGATTTCTACCAGTACATCAAGGGCGTTGAGTATCTCATCTGTCTCGCGTTCTTCATCGCCTTTCCGATGTTCTACAAGTATATAAACGAGAAACCTGGCGACGTCAGCGAATGAGATGCTGTCTGGAATTTATATGAATAAGGAGAGAATCATGAGCGCAAAGCAAATCCTAACAACCCTGATGACCGCTCTTGCCTTCGTTATGGCAGTCACCATGGCCCAGGCCTTTGAGGACGTGCCTGACCAGGTCTCGATCGACGTCATGACACAATATTTCGATGGGGTTGAATTTGACCATGAGATGCATACCGAGCTTGGTGAAGATTGCTCGGCCTGTCATCACCATGCAACCGGTACCGGGACAACCGACGATCGCTGTGTGCGATGCCATGCCGACAGTGATGAGGTCGCAGAGGTCGGCTGCAGTGCTTGTCATGCCGTCGATACATTCTCCGCTGAACATATCAACCGTCAAGCAGCAGACGTCTACCAGTTCCACATCGATACGCCTGGCTTGAAGGCGGCCTATCACTGGAACTGTATCGGTTGTCATGAGCAGATGGACGGACCGACCGGCTGCCAGGACTGTCATGCCAGGACCCCCGAGGGAGATGCCTTCTATCATGCCGATGCACAAGCTTCGGCGGCTGGCGAGGGCGGGCACTAGGCCTTGGCTATTGAGATGACAATTACGGGTGCATGAATCTTAGGATAAGGAGAGTTGTTATGAGTGGAATCAGTCGACGGAGATTTCTTGCTGCGAGTGTAGCAGGATGTGCCGCCACAACCCTGGCCGGGTCAAAGAAGGCCCTGGCAGCCGGTTCTTTTAGCGGCTACCCGGATGGCATGGGCGTGCTGGTGGACCTGACCCGTTGCATTGGCTGCCGCAGTTGTGAAGCCGCCTGCAACAAGGAACAGAACCTGCCTGCTCCGGAAAAGCCATTTGATGACAAGTCGGTTTTTGATGAAACCTTTCATGGTGGCAAGCAAAAACGGCGCCCCGATGAGAATGCCTACACGGTCGTAAACCGTTACGACGTCGAGAGTGAGAGCAAACCGCTTTACCGCAAGGTGCAGTGCAATCATTGCGCCGAGCCGGCCTGTCTGAGCTCCTGTTTCGTCAATGCCTACACCAAGACCCCTGAAGGCGCCGTCGTATACAACTCAAAAGTTTGTGTCGGCTGCCGCAACTGCATGATCGCCTGCCCCTTCAACATTCCAGGATACAGTTACTCAAGCGCCTTTGACCCGGTGGTCAAGAAATGCATCTTCTGTCATGAAACCAGACTGAAGAACGGCCTGCCGCCGGCATGCGTTGAGATCTGTCCGCAGGAGGCGCTGACCTTCGGCAAGCGCAAGGACCTGATCAAGATCGGTCACCAGCGTATCCAGACCCACCCGGGGCGTTATGTCAACCATCTCTACGGTGAAAAGGAACTGGGCGGGACGCACTGGATGTACCTGTCATCAGTACCTTTCGAAGAAGTCGGTTTTGATCCGAACCCTGGCAACGAACCGATCATCAACAACGTCAAGGACTTTCTCAGTACCGTACCGATGGTGCTGGCCATCTGGCCGGCCATGTTTACCGGCTTCCATCTTCTGGCCAAGAAGCAGGAAGGTCACGGTGATCACGAGCACGATGTCGAAGAACACCATGACGAGGAGGGAGGCGCAGAATGAAACACTTACTTGAATGTGGAGTGAAGCCGGTTGATTCACAGGTCAACGAAAAGACGGAACAG
>JAFDBW010000028.1 GCA_019313105.1 Deltaproteobacteria bacterium
CACGTCCGGCAACGCGCACAACATCGTCGATCAGCAGAGCCGGAGCGACGTAGACGCGGTTATCAACCATCTTGCGACGGTCGCAGAAGAGGTGCACCTCAGCACGCACATCCATCTCCTGTAAAGCCTTGCGTACGTTGTCAAGGACTCGTTCACCGCGCTGACCGGCTTCAGGTTTGCAGAGTATATCGATTCGCATGGCGACATCCTTTCCTTAAACATGACTTTTTTTGTCAATTATATATTTCTTAAAAAAAAAGGCAAGCATTTTCTGCTTGCCTTTACGGGGACGCTATTCGTGGTCGGGCTTAACCAGGCGGCGGACTGTTGCCGTAAATGATGCGCATGGCATGCTTGGTGCGGGCCACCAGGCGGATCGGGTTGACCGGCTTGACGATCAAGTCGAAATAGCCCATTTCCAACAACTTGGCTTCTTCTTCCGGCGAGGACTTAGAGGAGAGTGCTATGACGGGAATGTGCTTGATGTTCAGATTACTTTGAATGGCCCGGTACATTTCATGGCCGCTCATTCCCGGCATCACGGTGTCGGCGATAATCAGATGCGGCTTTTCCTCGAGAGCCACCTTGATCCCGTCAGCGCCATTGCTTGCCTCGAGCAGGCTGTAGCCTTCTCTTTTCAGAGCCGCCATAATCTCAGACCGAACCAGGTCCTGGTCATCAACGACCAGGACTGTCCACCAGACACCCGGCCCATTGGCCTGTTCGTCGAAATTGAAATAATGGCGATTGACCGCTACCTGGATCTCCGTGGGGGTGGTTACGCACGGAACGACCCGCAAACCGGTCTTAAAGGAAAGATTGTCAATCGTCTCCATGTCAAGTGGGTTGACCATCGCCAGGTACAGGGTCTTGTCCTCGATTTTCAGGGGAAACAACATCTTGTCAATGGCCTTTTCGCCATCAAATAGCGCCAGGAGTTCGGCACTGAATGTCGCTTTGGCAATGTTGGAAACCGTCTTGAAACCAAACTGGTGTGCCAGCGCGACGGCGATGTCGCGTTCGGTGACCATGCCCAGTTCCTTGAGGACCTCGCCGAGCCGCCGACCGGTGCTCCAGTGTCTCTCCAGAGCGGCCTGCAACTGGTCCTCGTCAACCACCTTGGCCTCAAGCAGGATTTCCCCCAAACGTTTATGTCTGGCCATACGCCCTCGTCTGTTAAAGATTCAATTGTCGAAAAAACCGTTTATTTACATTAACAATTTTCTCCCTAATCTCCAAGCATTTGCGCAAAAAACATACGCCGCGACCCCGGTCCCTTGGTCTTGCCGCCACGCTAAGCGCCAAGCGAAGACTCTGAGAAACCGACGACCAGAGCGCCGTTCTCTTCGTCAACCCTGATGCAGCTACCTTCGGCAACCTCCGATGCGATCATGGCCCTACCAATCCGGGTCTCGAGGTGATGCTGCAGATATCTCTTCAGCGGCCTTGCACCGTAAACCGGGTCATAGGCGGCCCGGGCCACGAAGGTGCGGGCAGCGGGTGTCAGCTCCAGGGTAAAACCACGACCTGCCAGACGCCTCTGCAGCTCTTCAACCTGGAGGTCGACGATCAGTTCAGTCTCTGCCAGAGTCAGCGGCTTGAACAGGATGATATCATCAACCCGATTCAGGAACTCCGGTCGGAAGCCGTTGCGCAGTTCACGCATGACCATATCACGAGCATTGTCCTGAATAGTGCCGTCATCCGTGACGCCTTCGAGAAGATACTGGGATCCTACATTTGAGGTCATAATCACTACGGTGTTCTTGAAATCGACGGTGCGTCCGTGACTGTCGGTAATCCGACCGTCATCGAGCACCTGCAGAAGCACATTGAAAACATCGGCGTGTGCTTTTTCGATTTCGTCAAACAGGATCACGCTGTAGGGGTGACGTCGGACCGCTTCGGACAGCTGGCCACCCTCTTCAAAGCCCACATAACCGGGAGGCGCACCGATCAGGCGACTGACCGCATGCCTCTCCATGTACTCCGACATGTCGATGCGGATCATGTTCTCTTCACTGTCAAACAATGCTTCGGCTAAAGTTTTGGCGAGTTCCGTCTTGCCGACCCCTGTGGGTCCCAGAAAAATGAACGATCCGATCGGCCGCCGCGGATCCTTGATCCCGGCCCGGGCGCGGATCACGGCATCGGCAACCAGCTGCACAGCCTCGTCCTGGCCAATCACCCTGCGATGCAGGATCTGGTCAAGTTTGAGCAGTTTCTGCTTTTCGCCTTCAACCAGTCTGGTCACCGGGATACCCGTCCAACGCGAGACAATCCCGGCAATTTCATCCTCGGTGACCTCCTCGCGCAACAACCGCGTTCGATCTTCCGCCCCGGGCAACTTGCCTTCGGACTCAACCAGCTGGCGTTCGAGCTCAGGCAGACGCCCATGTTTGAGTTCGGCGGCCCGGTTCAAATCGTATTCGCGTTCGGCAACCTCAACCTCTTGGCGTACCTTTTCGATTTTCTCGCGCAGAACCTGGACGGACTTGATCTCTTCCTTCTCCGTGTCCCACTGGGTTCTGAGGGTTTTCGATCGATCGCGCAGATCGGCGAGTTCCTTGCGCAGATCCTCCAGGCGGGTCTGGCTCGCCTTGTCCTTTTCCTTTTTCAGGGCGGCTTCCTCTATTTCCAGCTGCATGACCCGACGCGTCACTTCGTCGAGTTCCGCCGGCAGCGAATCGATTTCCGTCCTGATCATGGCGCAGGCTTCGTCAACCAGGTCAATTGCCTTGTCTGGCAGGAATCGATCGGAAATGTAACGATGGCTCAGGGTCGCGGCGGCCACCAGCGAGTTATCCTGGATGCGGACACCATGATGCACTTCAAAACGTTCTTTCAGGCCGCGCAGGATACTGATCGTGTCTTCGACGGTTGGCTGTTCGACCACGATCGGCTGAAAGCGCCGTTCCAAGGCGGCATCTTTTTCAATGTACTGGCGGTACTCATCGATGGTCGTCGCACCGATACAGTGCAGCTCGCCACGTGCAAGCATTGGCTTGAGCATGTTGCCCGCATCGATTGCGCCCTCCGCCTTGCCGGTACCGACAATGGTATGCAACTCATCGATAAAGAGCAGGACCCGGCCATCACTCTCCCGAATCTCGGTCAAAACGGCCTTGAGGCGCTCTTCGAATTCACCACGGTACTTGGCACCGGCCAGCAGCGAGCCCATATCCAAAGCAAAGACCGTTTTGTCCTTGAGCCCCTCCGGGACATCCCCGCGCACGATACGTTGGGCAAGCCCTTCGACAATCGCCGTTTTGCCGACCCCCGGTTCACCGATCAGGACCGGGTTGTTCTTGGTCTTCCGCGACAGGATGCGAATCACGCGCCGGATTTCACTATCCCTGCCGATCACCGGGTCAAGCTTGCCCTTCTGCACTTCCTTGACCAGGTCTCGACCGTACTTTTCCAGAGCTTCATAGGTCCCCTCCGGATCAGAGCTGGTTACCCGCTGGTGACCGCGCACATCGCTGAGCATCTGCAGCAGGCGGTCACGGGTCAGGTTGAACTGTAGCAAAACCCGTCCCGCCGGCGACTTCTTGCCCTCATCTGCCAGCACCAGGAGCAAGTGCTCGACGCTGATATATTCGTCCCTCAGGTGCTTGGCTTCCTGTTCAGCCTTGACCAGCAGTTGGTTGAACCGCTGGGTGACATAAACCTTGCCGGCTTCAACACCCGGCCCGGATACCGAGGGGATTTTCTCTAGTTCCTTTCGGGTTGCCGCAACCAGGTTGCGCAGATCGATATCCAGCCTCGCGACAAGGCGCGGGACCAGGCCCCCTTCCTGCTCCAGCAGGGCAAGCAGCAAATGTTCGCCATCGACCTCGACATGTCCGAAATGCACGGCAAGACTCTGGGCCGCCTGCAGCGCCTCCTGGGTTTTTTGCGTCATCCGATTGATATCCATAATTATCCTCTCTTAAGCTTTTTTAAGATTTTACCAGTCTCCTGGCTTTTTTCCCGACCACCCGGCGAAAAAAAAGGCCGGGATCAAACCGGCCTTCTTTTCCCCGAATGGACGTTGTCAGTGGACTGAAACTTCGATTCGCTTCGGCTTGGCTTTCTCCGCTTTGGGAATTTTCAGGGTCATCACACCCTGCTTGATGGTGGCTTCGGCTTTCTCCGCATCAAAGATGTCCGAAAGCAGGAACTGGCGCCAGTAGCCGGCCATGGCAAATTCACGATAGTGGTAATCCCCGGCCCCGGCCGGCGCACTGCCCTGCAGGGTCAGGACTCCCTGGTCGATGGTGACGTCCAGGCTGTTGTCATCCAAACCGGGCATGTCGGCGACCAGGGTCAAGCCTTCCTCGGTTTCGAAAATATCCACCGACGGACTGATGTATTGATCGTTCTTGCGAGTGGTCTCGCGGGACAACGCCGATGTCTGTTCCAGGTTGGCAATATTCTTCTCGGTCATGACTGGTCAACTCCTTTCTCTGTTTACTCTGTTGTCAGTTTGTTAACTTACTTTGACGCTGATTTTCTTCGGTTTTGCCTCTGCAGCCTTCGGCATCGTCACACGCAACAGACCATTTCGGCATTCTGCCTTGATCTTGTCAGCAACGATTTCAACCGGTAATTCGATGGTGCGCATGAATTTCCCGGTGCCGCGCTCCCGGCGGTGCCAGGTACAATTGTCATCAGGTCCATCGACTGCAGGGCGCTCACCAGCCAGGGTCAGGGTGTTGCCCAGAATGTTCATGTCGATATTGTTCGGCTCAACCCCAGGCAGCAGCGCTTCAACATAGACATGGTCTTCATCGTCACGCAAATTGATCTTCGGGTACTGACGCAACCCCAGTCCCGGCTCAAATGCCGGCCCGAACAGGCGTCCCCGATGGTGGCCGTTGAAGAGGCCATCAATTTCCCGGTGCAGCTGGTCCATTTCCTTGAAAAGATCCCAGTTTCTCATGATTCTCTACCTCCTGTGTTGGATTGTGTGAGTGGTTGAATTGTCTTCGTGCTTATTTGTATTTCAAACCACGTGCCAACTTTTGGAGATAATATTTATAATGTATTTTCAGATACTTATAAAAAAGCGCCGGGGTTGCGCATCAACTTGCAGCGTCGCAAGCGAATGTTGCAAGCGACACTTGCGATAGATGTTATGTAGCAAGCGGAAGGGGTGGAAACGGCCGATGCGAAGATCAGGTTTCGAGGGAATCCCGGGACAGGTCGTGCTTCTTCATGTAGCGGTAGAGTGTGGCGCGATGTACGCCAAGGAGCCGGGCTGCAAAAGCGAGATTGCCCTGTGACTTGCTCCAGGCCTTGCGGATTGACTCGGCCGTCAGGTTAACCGGTCGTGTCGTTCGAGCAGGACCCGTCGCAGCGGTCGACTCCGGACCAGCCAGGGCCAGGCGCTCCGGACGCGACAGGAGGACCCGGTCGTTCGCCAAGGGATAGGGCAGTGTCATGGCCGCCCGGTCATGGTCCAACTGGCCAGGCCCCCAGTCTCCGGGTGAAAAGTCCTGCCGTTCGCTGACCCATTCGCGGAAAGCCCGCGCGCCGATGATCTCGGCATGGCTTTCGATAAACACCCTCTCCAGGACGTTGCGCAACTCGCGGATATTGCCGGGCCAGAGGTAAGCCTGCAGAAGAGACATCGCCTCACTGGTTAAACGATCGACCTTCCGGCCGTACTTGCGGCGGAACATACCAAGGAAATGCTCGACCAGCAAAGGGATGTCATCAACGCGCTGGCGCAGCGCCGGAAGATGAATGCGCAAAACCGCCAGCCGGTGATAAAGGTCTGCGCGGAACCGTCCCTGCTGGACGGCACGTTCCATTGGCACGTTGGTGGCCGCAACGACCCGCACATCGACCTGCAAAGGCTTCTCACTGCCGACCCGCTCCAGAAGCCCTTCTTCGAGGACCCGCAACAGCTTGACCTGGGCGGACTCGGGCATGTCACCAACTTCATCGAGAAAAATCGTACCGCCGTTGGCACGCTCAAAGCGCCCCTTGTGAGCACGCAAGGCACCGGTGAAGGCACCCTTCTCATGGCCGAACAACTCCGACTCAAGGAGCTCCGGGGAAATCGCAGAACAGTTGACCGCGACGAAAGCATGCTCGCGACGCTGGCTCTGTTCATGCAGGGCCCGGGCAACCAGTTCCTTGCCACTGCCGGTTTCCCCGGTGACAACGACCGAGGCGTCAGCTGCAGCGTAAAGGCTGATCTTGCGAAACACCTCCTGCATGCCCGGACTGTTGCCGACCAGGCCAAACCGGCTACGGGGCTCATGCCTTCTGGCCAATCCGGCCGGTGGCTGTCGAAAACAGAACGAGACCTGCCGCCAGCCTTCATCGCTGACCCCTCCGGGAAGGATATCGGCGAGCAGCCGGCATCCTTGTTCACCCCGGAAGTCTATATCTATGTTGACAATAGGTTCACCTTCGCCGGCGACTTCATCTGACAGGTAATCCAGCCCGGGAGAGACATCAGCAAACAGCTCCCGCAGTTCACGCCCTGCGATTTCAAGGTCTCCGAGCCCGACCCATCTTAACAGCCGGTCAGACATCTGCTGCACCAGCCAGATTCCGTCAGGACCGGCCACGACAACCAGGTCCGGGGCCCGTAACGGCAATTGTTGGTCAATAATAATTTCCGGCTCAGACATAGCGATCACCCACTCCGACAAACTTGCGACACACCTTGCTACACAATTTAGCGTCTCCGGCAGGTTTTTTCAAGGTCTGTACGGAGAATAACCAGGTGCCGCAGCATTTCTGTTTCCGGCCCTGTCGACCGGCCCGCCCCAAAATATCTTGAAAGGGCTCTTCCATGACGCGCTGAACAGGCGTAAGCTGCTATAAATATGGTATTCCAATCTGCCGGAGGTGCCCCGATGAAGACCCGCAACAAGATTCTTGATTACGAATTCACCGAAGTCCTCGACGTTAAAACCCGCGAACTGATCCGGGTGGCCTGTGCTGTCGCGGTCAACTGCCCTGACTGACTGACCAAGCACTTCGCGGTCGCGAAGCATGCCGGTGCCACCAGGGACGAACTGCGCGAGGCAATGGCTTATGGGATTATCGCCCCTTCAGGACGGGCAAAGAATTTTGTCAAACGCATGCAGGATGAGCTTGACGCCGTCTGAAAGGCAGCATTTGGTCAGCTTGCGTGGGATAGAATATCTGGCTGTGCAACCGATCACGGCAGACCAACGACCCCGGGCAGGCATAATAGCTTCCCAGAACGGGCCGTGACCTTTATAATGCCCCGCTCATGGATGAATTTCTCTCACAACCCGTGCAGGAACAGCTTCGCCAGGAGATCCAGGACGCCGACGGCAATGAGGTCTTCTGCATTGGCCACACCGATGACGACCAGGTTGTTATCGATCTGGAGGTGCTCGCCCGTGGCAACCGGGATGCCGTTCCGGCCATCCTGCAGTCCTGCCGCCCCGGCGATGTCGTTATCCACAACCACCCGAGCGGTCATCTCGAACCTTCCGAACCGGACCTTGCCATTGCCGGCAGTCTCGGCTCGTTGGCGGTCGGCTTTTATATTGTCGACAACCGGGTCGAGCAGCTCTACCGGGTGGTTGAGGTTTTCGAACCGGTTCAAACCAGCACTGTCGAGCACCAGCAAGTTACCGAACTGCTCGGCGCGGGCGGTCTGATCAGCCAGAACCTGCCCGGCTTCGAAGATCGACCCGAGCAGCTGCGCATGGCGTTCGCCGTGACCGATGCCCTCAACCATCATCGCATCGCCCTGATCGAAGCGGGGACCGGAACCGGCAAAAGCCTCGCCTACCTGGTCCCGGCGATCCTCTGGTCGCTGGCCAATCGTGAAAGGCTGGTCGTTTCGACCAACACTATCAATCTCCAGGAACAGCTGATCCGCAAAGACCTGCCCTTCCTGCTGCGGGCCACCGGCCTGGACTTCCAGGTGGTCCTGGTCAAGGGTCGATCGAACTACCTCTGCAAGCGCAGGCTTGACAGCGCTACCGCCGAGCCGGGGCTGTTTGACAGCGAGCACATCGGCGAACTGAACGCCTTGCGCGAGTGGGCCGAGCAAACCGGCGACGGCTCCCGTGAGGACCTCTCCTTCCTGCCGCACAAAATGGTCTGGGAAGAGGTCTGCTGCGAAGCCGACCAGTGCAGTCGCAGCCAGTGCCCGCATTTCGGCAGCTGCTTCTTCCACCAGGCCCGGCGGCAGGCTGCCCGGGCCGACATCCTGGTGGTCAATCACGCGCTGCTGCTGGCGGACCTTTCGCTGCGCAGCCAGACCGACAATTATTCGGCACTCGCTGTCCTGCCGCCATTTTCCCGCCTGATCATTGATGAGGCGCATCACCTGGAAGAAGTCGCAACCCGCTACTTCAGCACCCAGGTCACCCGCTTTGCCTTTGCCCGCACCCTGAACCGTTTGCGCCCGGCGCGCAAGCCGCAGCGCGGCCTCCTGCCACGTTTGCTCGCGCAACTCGATCGCTCTCTCGATGACAGCCAGGACGGGCTGTACCGCGACTTGCTCGAACAGGTTGATGCGCTGGCGATGCAATGCCAGGAGCTTTCTGACCGGGCAATCGCCGATCTTGAGCAGGTCGGTATTGACCTGGCCGGGGCGCTTGAGAATGAGATCCGCGCCGGAGAGGAGATCCGGCAACGACTGGTCCCGACCTTTACCGAAAGAGATGTCTGGCAGGAGACGGTGGGAGTGTTGCGCAGCCTGGCACGCACCACCGCTGAATTAGGTGAGTCCCTGCTGGGACTTCTCAAAAACCTGCGCAAACTTCCCGACGATGCCGCCGAGGCAACACGCTCTCTCGGCACCGACCTGGCCGGCATCAGCCTGCGATTGCAGATCATGGCGCAAAATCTACAGGCCTTTACCAGCAACGATCCCGGGTTCTGTGTGTGGTTTGAAATCACCCGCGGCCGTATCGGGCGCGGCGAAGGAATCATCACCCGGCTCTGCACGGCACCACTCGTCGTTGCCCCGCTGCTCAGGGAGACCCTGCTGGAACGGATGCAGACCGTTGTTCTGACCAGCGCGACCCTCACTGTGGCCGAACGGTTCGACTACCTGCGCCAGCGGACCGGTCTCAACGAACTGGAACCATCGCGGGTCTCCGAGCTGCTGCTTGCATCGCCCTTCGATTTCAGACAGCAGGCTCTGTTGGCCGTGCCGACGGATATCCCTGAACCAGGCAAACCGGGCTTTGCCGAAGCCGTCCGCGACCTGACAGAGGAAGCTTTGCTGGCCGCAGATGGCCGGAGCTTTGTGCTTTTCACCGCCTACAGCATGTTGCGCCGCATCCACGCTGAGCTGGCTACGTCCCTAACGGCACGCGGCTTCCAGGTCCTGAAACAGGGCGAATCGACCCGTCACAGCCTGTTGCAGAAATTCAACCAGGATCCCACCAGTATCCTGTTTGCCACAGACTCCTTCTGGGAAGGCGTCGATGTGCCTGGTCGCTCCCTGGAGCAGGTGATTATCGCCCGACTGCCGTTCAGGGTGCCGACTGAACCGGTCCTCGAGGCGCGCGCAGAGGCAATTGCCAACAGCGGCGGAGACCCTTTCATGGAATACACGGTGCCCCAGGCCGTAATCCGTTTCCGGCAGGGTTTCGGTCGCCTGATCCGGCAGAAAACCGACCGTGGTATCGTACTGATCCTCGACAGCCGCGTGGTCAGGCGCGGTTACGGCCGCCTGTTCCTGCACTCCCTTCCAGACGTGCCGGTCGCGACCATGCCCCGGGCGGAACTGATGCAAAAACTCAGCGATTTTTTTGGCAGTGGCCTATAGATAAAACGACCGAACTCTAAGAATAACCAGTCACGAAGACACCAAGACACCGAGTAAACATGTCTGTTTTTCTGTAAGGGTCAAATTCGTCAGTCTTAGAAGATCAATTTTTACCCTGCAAAAAGAAATTCCTGGTGTCTTCGTGGCAAGCAGTACTTATCTTTATGGTTACAGGATCGTAACAGTCTGCACCAACAACAATTGATTGACAAAACACGACGAGCTATGATAACAGACTGAAATCACTTAAAGCGTAATGGAGCAAAGCATGATCAAGGCCGCCGCAGACATCACTGCAGCAAAAACCGCGCGAGCTAACAGCGCGGCCGCCGCGGCGGCCGCATGTCGCAGACGTGTCCATTGCCTTGGAAAATGATTGAACCGCTTACTGCATCAAGGCCATGGGCAACTGCCCATGGCCTTTTTAATTCGGTTCTATAACCAAAAAGAGACTTTGTTTGCCATTAAGACACAAAGGCACCAAGCTGTCAATTTTACACGGTAAAGATCGACATTTTGCATCGCGCAAGATTATTGTTTAACGAACACTCAATAATTTACTCCGTGTCTTGGTGCTTTCTGGCTAACTTTTGTTTTGGTTATGAGTCCTTTTAATTTCAACGGGTAGTCCGGGAAGGAAGATTGCATGCGCAACAACATTGTCCATATCGGTGCCGGCGAGCTGACTTACGAGATC
>JAFDBW010000029.1 GCA_019313105.1 Deltaproteobacteria bacterium
ACCCTGGGACATCGAAAGCGTGGTAACGTTGAATGGCACCAGGTCGCCTATTTGTGCCTGGGCGGGTTTTTGGGCGCGCTGTGCGGAGCATGGCTGGCCTCTCAACTCAGCGGTATCTGGCTGAAAGGCCTGTTCGGCATCATGCAGATACTTGTCGCGACAAAACTGTTTATCTTCCACCCCAGGCTTCCACCGGTACGCAATAATTCTGTTTCAACAAGCCCGCTCCTGGCAGTTGGTTTTGCAGGCGGCGTCTTCAGTGCGTTTTTCGGCGTCGGCGGTGGTGTGATTGCTGTGCCGCTGATGGTTATTGCCCTGAGTTTCCCTATTCACCTGGCCGTTGGCAACTCGAGCGCCCTGATCGTCATTTCATCCCTGTCAGGAGCCCTGTCGTACATGCATCATGGTTGGGGTATTGACGCTTTGCCGCCATTTTCACTCGGATACGTCAATGTTCTGGTGTTCCTGCTGGTTGCACCTTTCACCATCGGTATGGCTCGGTTGGGGGTGCGTGTTGCCAGTCGCACGGCCCATGATAAACTGGTAAAGGTGTTCGCCGTCCTATTGGTGTTTGTCGGCCTGCGAATGATATACAGCGCATGGTTCGGCTGATTCTGTCGGAGGTCCCGTTATGTTGCGTACCGCTGTCGTTGCCGGGCAGTTCTACCCGGGTCAGAGAGAATCTCTGCTCAAGTCCGTCACGGCCCTGATGCCGACAACTTCTCTGCAAAAGACTGCAATCGGGGTTATGTCGCCGCACGCGGGCTATATCTATTCCGGCAAAGTTGCCGGACAGACGTTTGCCGGCGTCAAGATTCCTTCTGAAGTCATCATCCTTGGCCCGAATCACCATGGTCACGGCCATGTCGCTGCAGTTTACGCCAGCGGAGCCTGGGAGACCCCCCTCGGAGAAACGCTGATTTCTGCAAAACTCGCTGATCGGGTCCTCAGGGAATGTCCAATGGCGGCAGAAGACACCCTTGCACATCGGTTTGAACATTCCCTCGAAGTGCAACTGCCTTTTCTGCAGTTGAAGGCACCGGAGACCAGCATTGTGCCAATCTGCATCAGCCGCATGCCACTTGACCTGCTGCTCGAAATGGGCAATGGCCTTGCCCGGGCGATCTCATCCTGCGCCGAGCGGCCTCTGATAATTGCAAGCACTGATATGACTCATTACGAGTCCGGGAAAAGTGCCAGGGCGAAGGATTTCATGGCGCTGGGAAAAGTCCTGGAGATGGACCCCGAAGGTCTTTTCGACGTGGTCTTTGATAACAGGATCTCGATGTGCGGAGTCCTCCCGACCGTGGTCATGCTTCAGGCTGCAAAAAATCTCGGCGCTGAAAAGGCAGAGCTGATTCTATACAGCAATTCAGGTGATGTCACCGGCGACCAGTCCGAAGTGGTCGGTTATGCAGGGGTGATGATTTCCTGAGTCTCTAATACTTGCCACATCCCCAGATTTCAGGTATAAACGGGTCACTTTTCTTGAATGACTCGCTTCTGCATGTTGCAAACTAATTTTTGCCACAAAAACTAAAATCACAAAGCAAGTATGAGGCATTGGGTCATATCGATTTATTGACTTTGTGTCTTGGGGCCTTAGTGGCTTGCCGTTATCTGGAGAATCATGATGTCTGAATTACGTGTACGTTTTGCCCCGAGTCCGACCGGTTATCTGCATATCGGCGGAGCCCGAACCGCCCTGTTCAACTACCTGCTGGCTCGCAAAGAGGGTGGTGTTTTTGTCCTGCGGATCGAGGACACTGACGTCGAGCGCTCCACCCAGGAATCGGTCGATGCGATTCTTCAGGCAATGGACTGGCTGGGCCTGAGTTATGATGAAGGGCCTTTCTACCAGTCCGAACGATATGGCCTCTACAAGAGCAAGGTCGCCGAACTCCTCGAAAAGGGCCATGCCTATCGATGTTACTGTACTCCCGAAGAACTCGACGCCAAGCGTAAGGCGGCCATACAGAGTGGCGGCAAACCCCGTTACGATGGCACCTGCCGCAACAGGGCGGATCAGCCCGATACTCCATTCGTGATTCGGTTCAAAACCCCGTGTGACGGCACAACGGCATTTGTCGACCGTATCAAAGGGGCCATCTCTGTAGAAAACACCGAACTGGACGATCTGATCATCCAGCGAACCGACGGCAACCCGACTTACAACTTCGTGGTCGTGGTCGATGATGCAGAAATGGGCATCACACTGGTGATTCGCGGCGATGACCATGTCAACAATACAGTCCGCCAGATCCCGATGTATCAGGCCCTTGGCTATGAGGTGCCCGAATTCGCCCACGTACCGATGATTCTCGGTGCCGACAAGAAACGCCTTTCCAAGCGTCACGGTGCCACTTCGGTGATGGCCTACCGGGAGATGGGTTATCTGCCGGAGGCGATGGTCAACTACCTTGTCCGCCTGGGATGGTCATGCGGCGACGAAGAGATTTTTTCCATGAACGATCTGATCGAAAAGTTCAGCCTGGAGAATGTCGGCCGTTCTGCAGGAGTCTTCAATCCGGACAAACTCCTGTGGCTGAATGAGCATTATATCAAGACAGGTGACCCTGAGCGTCTCGCTGTACTGGTGACGGAGATTCTTGCAGGGCAGGGGGTCGATACCGCATTGGGGCCGGATATGCCTGCAGTGGTTAAAACTCTTCAGGATCGCGCCAAGACCTTGGTTGAGATGGCCGAAGGGGCGCACTTTTATTTCGAAGCTCCGGACACTTACGATGAGCAGGCGGCGGCCAAATTCCTCGCCTCGGATAAACGTGATGTTATTGAGTTGACCATCAAACACTTAACCGGGCTCGCTGATTATTCCCATGATGGTGTTGAAACTGCGTTCAAAGCGGTCATGGAGGAGAGCGGCCTCAAGTTCGGAAAAATTGGTCCAACAGTCCGCGTCGCGCTGGTGGGTGGTACGGTCAGTCCGAGCATTTACGATGTCGTCGCCGTACTCGGTAAGGATGCAGTTTTAACCAGATTGCAAAAGGCTCTTGCATCTCTCGGCTGATATCTATATCATGCGATTTCTTGGCGACAAAAATGCTTGACTCCCCATGGCAACTTTGTTAAAAAACGCTCCTGCTTTTGGGGTGTAGCCAAGTGGTAAGGCAGCGGACTCTGACTCCGCCATTCGGGGGTTCAAATCCTCCCACCCCAGCCATAGTATCAACAGGGGAACATTTTCCCCGTGAGAGCATAGTTACCATGCGCTCATCGTCTAGCCTGGTCTAGGACATCGGCCTTTCACGCCGACGACAGGGGTTCGAATCCCCTTGGGCGTACCATTCAGAAGCCCTGCAAACGGAAACGTTTGCGGGGTTTTTGTTCTTCGGTGTTTTTTGTCTACTGCAGTTAGAGTTTCATCTCTCGGGAGGGCGTCATCATGTTTGACATAATGAGTGGCATGTTCTGTTTGGTCACGGCATCCGTAAGCCTAATATACGGTACGAGGATCGCCTGGATGTCCGGCAAAAAATGCGATTTCAAGGAAGATCCACATAACAAGATACACATTGTACTCGAAAGCCTCCCGGCCGCCACAGCTGTCTATTTTTTTGGATTTATCATTCTGTTCGCATGTTTAATAGACGGCCCCCTAACCATCTTTGTCTCCTCTCTGACCAGCGCTATCCTACTTGCCGGGTTCGTGGTTTCGATGGCCATGCCAGAATTGAAACGCAAGCCGAACAACTAAGTAGTAGAATTCTGCACAAGTTCCCTTGATGCATTGCAGATACGGGCTGGTTGCTTTATCCTGCATAAAATTTTAATCCAGAACAACTCTAAAGGATATCGTTGATGCAATTGACCTGGAACCCGGTCCTGAGCATTGGGAATGAAGAGATCGACAAACAACATATAGCTCTGTTTGGTTTTTTTGGCGATTTTGTTGATGGCTATTCGAGGGGCGAAGCCAAGGATAAATTACTTGAACTTCATGATCGTCTTGAAGATTATGTGGAACATCATTTCCAGGCAGAAGAGACTCTTACGCAACAGGTCAATTTACCTGACCTCAAAGAGCACAGGCGCAAACACCAGAACTTCCGGCTCCGTCTCTCTGATATGCACCAACAAATCTCGAGCCAGGGTCCAACATTGATGAACATTATACAAACCAACAAAGCTCTGGTGTCCTGGCTGGTACAACACGTTCAGGATCTTGATCAGACTTTTGGTGAGTATCTAAAAGAGCACCCGCCTGGTCAGGTCTGAACTTTTCATTGTTTATCTGACAACAAGATCCAGGAATGGTTTATCTCATCGCATAACTGTCTTTACGGGAAGTAATATACGCAATTTTTGCCAGTTTTTAACTTCCCGTCTATTAATACGTCATTAAACAGTCTGCGCTGCGACAGTAAATATAAAAAACAATATAAACAGATATTGACATAAAGTAACAGTCCTGTATAATTCCCACATAAAGAGTGCGGGAAACCGCGGCCGGTAAAAATAAATTATTGCGGAGATTGGTTATGGCTGAAAACACAAATTTAAAGCGTTATTTGTTGACTGTAGCTCGAGGCCTCTATGTTTTGACGACCTGTGCAGTTGTTCTTTTGGCACTGTCTTTTTTGAATATAGGTGGGCACTAAGGCAAGCCAGAACAATAGTTTGTTGCAGAAAGGGCGGTCTGAAATGATCGCCTTTTTTGTTTCTGGTAGTTGACCTCCTTAAGCCACTCTAGTAAAACAGGCCCTGTTCCTATAATGCCGATTTTAAGGATGGTACTGTGACAGACATTAATCTCAACAATCTCGACCCACAAAAATTTATCTTCTGGGTTCCCTCTGAAGGCTCTGTTGTCCATGTGGGCCCAGACCAGAACCCGGTTCCTCTGCCACTCCTGCCTTTGCCGGTCAAGATCAAGGATATGGAACAAACTGACTCCCCTACTGAGAACGCTGTCGGTGAGGGTGTCTATGATTATTTGCGTCAATTCCCGGATTGCCTGCACAACATCGCCTATGCTGAGCTCCTGCGAGATGGCTATTCACACTACCTCGCCGACCTCGCCGCACACGTGGTTATGCTCGACAAGAAAGATGTCGAGCCGGCCTATGTCTTCCGCAAGCTCACATACCTGAAAATACTTCGCTTGCTTGAACCTGACAACGTCGGCCTATTGCGGCAGCTCTGCCAGGGGTTTTATGATCTTGCGATGACCTTTACCGAACTGACTCAGGTGCGTCGTCACCTGTTGGACGCCATGCGCTTCGGGCAGGCGCTTGTGAAGCTTGATCCTGATAACATCTGGGTCCTGAATCTTCTTGCGCAAGTCGATATCCTATTCGGAGATTATCCCGCAGCGATTTCACGGTTACGCCGGTTGCTCGAACTGGTTGATGATGAACAAACCTCCGGACAGATCAATGCCCGGCTGAAATCATGTGTTAAAACCGGGCTGCCGGACCATTGCCTGGTCGATGATCTGGAAAAAATTGCAGATGCTATGCAGCTTTATTCTGCCGGGCATTACTCCCTGGCGACAGAAATCCTCGAGCGGCTGGAGGTTGACGAGTATTTCACCTCGGAACTCAAATCAGTCGATTTCCTCTGTTTGCTTGGAATGTGTCGCATAAAGACGGGTGACACGGGTGGGGCTTTCGAGGCTTTGACAGGCGCCCTGGAAATCGATCCTGATCATGAGCTGGCACGTGAAACCCTTGATTTAATTTAAATTCCCACAACGTTTTGCTTCGCAACTTTCCTCTGGTCATGATAAATATGAAACGTTGTTTATAGGGGGCTGTCATGCAGAACGTCGGCATCGGTGATGTTGTATTCATAATCCTGATTCTTTGTGTCATCCATGGCATCATGTACCTGGTCACGCTCTCCAGAAAGCGGAAATCCGGGACTGAAGACGGCCCCGACAGGGAATAGTGACAATGTCTTTCCATCGATTGGAAAACACCTCTTCCAGTTGTTCAAATACCCACCCCGTGCTATGATTCGCCATTAATCTCGGCTTGCACCCTTCACTTGGTTTAGTTGATGAAACAAGGCCTTTCATTCCTGTTGTTGCTCGCCCTTGTCTGCTCTACAACGTCTGCACTGGCTTCCGACGCCACCGTGTCAACGTTCTGGCCGTTCTTCGATTATCGCGCCTCGGAATCTGCTGACTACAGTAGCCTTCACATGTTAGGCCCCTTTGTGAAATACGAAACCAAGGGGACCGAAACAGAGTATGCCTTGCGGCCGCTTTTCTATCGTGCTGTCGATGAAGAGGGGAGCTCCAGTACGGATGTCCTTTATCCTGTGCTCAGGCACAAGAATCGCGGAGATGGAACCTCCAGTGTTCGCGTGCTGGGCCTGCTCTCATATGATTTCGGCGAGAATGAAGATGACAGGCCCGGGGATGGTAACGACAACACAGAGGTTGAAGCTTTCAGTTCCAAGCGTTATTATCTCTTCCCTTTTCTTTTCTATGGTGAAGAAGAGCAGGGTCGTTACTTTGCTTTTTTCCCTTTTTTCGGCACTCTCTATAACTGGTTTAAACGGGATCGTATCTCTTTTACGCTCTTTCCCATCTATAGCCAGACCGAACGCAAGGGCACACAGGTCGATAATGTCCTCTGGCCCTTTTTTGCCAAAATCTCCGGTGAGAATGAGTCTGGTTACAAGTTCTGGCCGATTTATGGTGCAAGTCGAAAAGAAGGTGTTTACCGGAAAAGGTTTTTCCTTTGGCCGATTTTCTTTTCTGAATCACTGAAGCTTGACAGTGATAATCCAAAAGAGTTGAGAGCTGCCTGGCCTTTTTATGTTAGCAAGGAATCGCCGGAGAGGTCGTCTACGACAGTGCTGTGGCCTTTTTTTTCCAAGGTGGAAGATCGTGCCAGAGGTTTCGAGGTCCGGAACGCACCCTGGCCCCTTGTCCGTGTGACGAAGGGAGAAAAATACCACGGGCTGAAAATACTACCATTTTTCTCTGACGAAACCGTAGATGTTAAGAGAGAGAGATGGTACGTTTGGCCAGTGTACAAAATCGAAGAAATAAACTCTGAACTGATCGAACGTCGCCGGGACCGCATTCTTTTTTTCCTTTATTCGGATACGAAGGAGAGGAAATTCTTAACGGGTGATTCGAAACGACTGGTCAACCTCTGGCCTCTTTACGGATTTAGAGAGACGAACGGCGTAAGCCACTTTTATGTTTTTTCTTTGATTGAACCTTTTTTTCCCGAGAACGAGTCGATTGAACGCCTGTGGGCGCCTCTGTGGCGCATTTATCAGCAGAAGTGGGATCGACAGGGTAACCATGTTGTGAGCTTGCTCTGGAACTTGTACTGGCACGAGAGACAGGGTGATCGGGTTGCCTGGGAGCTTTTCCCACTATTTCAGTACCGCAGAAAGTC
>JAFDBW010000030.1 GCA_019313105.1 Deltaproteobacteria bacterium
AGCAAATGGGCAGACCGGATCTGTCCGGTACAATGCGAGACGCCAAGCCGGTCAAATTCGAGCTTGGCAAGGTATTCAACGGTCGCTGCGAACTGCTCGTCACTGGCAGGACCGAGATGCGTACCGCCAATAATTGCGTGAATCCGGGGTTGTTCGAGTTTATACCGAAACCATTCAACAGTATTGATCAGGCCGGCATGTGCGCAACCGAGAAGGATCACGAGACCTTTGTCGGTGTCTATGGCGAGAGCTACGTCATCGGCAAACGGGTCGGTGGTCCATGAGTCTCCACTATCGGAACGCCTGACCAGATGTGGGTCGCCTGTTTCCAGCGCAGCCTCTCGAGCGATTTCACCGCTGAAATGAATACCGGGGGCCAGTTCGGCAAAATCTTTTATGAAGACGAATTCCGCGCCAGCCGCTTCGAGCTCGTGCCTGCTGAAAGGCAAACTGATATCTCGTTGTTCATGTTGCCCGCTCCAGAACCTTGTGCTGAAAATACCGGGGTGGGCATAGACACGACGAGGTCCGGTTTGGCGAAGGAGAGCCAAGAGCCCCCCGCAGTGGTCATAGTGGCCATGACTGAGGATGATCCCATCCAGATTCCGCGGGTCAAGATCGAGGGCCGCAAGGTTTGCCAGCAAGGTCTCACCACTACCGGTATCAAACAGCCATCGCCCGGCAGAAGTCCGCAGCAGACAGGCAAAGCCATGCTCGCCGCATGCGGCTATCGGCCTACCGACGGTATTTTCACAGACGATATGAAGTTGAAGTGACATATCCACAAACAGGCTTTCAAGCAAACATGCTTAAGTGTATAGTGAGCCCCTAATCAATCGATCCCGGAAGGAATCATATACATGTCAGATAACAGAACCATCGAACTTACCGGTAAGCAGAACCGCTACCTGCGCGGACTGGGTCACAGTCTGCAGCCTTTCGTGATGATCGGCAAACACCATCTCAGCAAAGAGGTCATCAGCTCGACAGACGAGGCCCTCGACAAACATGAATTAATCAAGGTCAGGATCCAAGAAGGTTGCCTCGAAGATCGCAAAATAGTTGCTGCGGAACTCTCTGCAGAGACCGGTTCGGCCGTCGTCCAGATCCTCGGCAATACCTTTCTTCTCTATCGTCCTGGGGAAGAGAAGATCATCACCCTGCCCTGACCTGGAATCGCAGCATCTCTTTCAGACCCTCTCGTAAGGTTCAAAGAGCCGCTTGTATTCATCCAGGGCGTAACGGTCTGTCATGCCTGCGATGTAGTCGCAGATAACTCTCTCCCTGCCATATTCATCGTACTTGTCCTGGTAGCTGGCCGGCAACAGGGTTGGATTCTGCAGGTAATTTTCAAACAGTATGGTGAGGAAACGTTCCGCCTTGATACGCATTCTTTCGACCTTGTAGTGACTGTAAAGGTTTTTGTAGAGAAAAACCTTCAACGCCCGGTTGCGCTGTGCAGTGTCCCTGCTGAACATAACCAGATTGCCACTGTGGGAACGGACATCGTCAAGAGTAGAGATGCCGCCGGCCTCTATGTTCCTGCGACTTTGTTCAACCAGGTCGAGGATCAGATAACCGATCAGATGGCTGATCGTCTGCAACACCTGACGTTCTTCGTCCAGCAGTGGGTGTTTTTGCCTGACCCGGGCGTAGGTTTCAGACCAGAGATCTATTTCCATCAGGGCTTCAGGATTAAGATAACCCGCCTTAAGTCCGTCATCGATGTCGTGGTTGTTGTAAGCAATTTCATCGGCAAGATCGATAATTTGTGCTTCCAGGGTCGGGCGCAGACCCGGGCAGTACTCGTCAAATCCTGAAGCGTCCGGGATGTCATAGTCCGAAGAGTGTTTAATAATCCCTTCCCTGGTTTCCCAGGTCAGGTTCAAACCATTGAAGCCCGGATATCGTTCTTCCAGATGCTCGACAATTCGCAGTGATTGACGATTGTGCTCAAATCCGCCGTATGGCGCCATCAATCGGTCAAGGACGCCTTCGCCGGTATGCCCGAACGGGGTATGCCCAAGATCGTGGGCAAGGGCGAGCGCTTCGACCAGGTCTTCGTTCAGACTCAGTCGACGGGCAATACCGCGACCGATCTGGGCGACTTCAAGGGAATGCGTCAGGCGGGTGCGATAATAGTCACCTTCATGATTGACGAAAACCTGGGTTTTATATTCAAGGCGCCGGAACGCTGCACAATGGATGATGCGGTCACGGTCCCGTTCATAGGCGGGGCGATCATCCTTGTACAACTCTTCATATCTGCGGCCGCGCGACGATTCGCTCTGCGCAGCATATCCGGCTAATTCCATTCGTTTCATCCTTGCCTCCACTCGTTGATATTAAAGCCACGCTACAGGTGATCTGTCAAGCCAGTAATGCCGCCTCACAGCTTGACCATAAAAATCAATTGTGCTAGTTTTTTTAACATGTTACGAACTTCGCATGGCTTTTCCGAGATAAACCAGTGAGGGTGATTGCCGGCACTTCACGCGGCAGACGCCTGGCCAGCTTCAAAGGCCGTGATGTGCGTCCGACTCCAGACCGTGTTCGGGAGGCGCTTTTCAGTATCTTGCAAAGCAGGCTCGGCGATTTTTCAGAGCTAAGGGTACTCGATCTGTTCTCCGGTTCCGGAGCCCTGGCAATTGAAGCTCTAAGCCGCGGCGCTAAAGCCGCCTGCCTGGTCGACAATGCACCTGCCTCGGCAAGGGTCATTCGCGAAAACCTGGAACGTTGCCAGTTGACCGAAAAGGCTCAGGTTGTCACCAAAGATGCTTTTTTGGCCCTGCAAGATTTTACACCGGAAACTTTTGATTTGGTCTTTCTGGACCCACCTTACGGAAAGAAGCTGGCGGAGATGGCGATCACGGAAATATGCAAGCAAGGAGTGCTCCATAGAGATGGCACTCTCTGCGCTGAAACCGGAGCCGGTGAAATCTTGCCCAAAAAAAATGGTCATCTGCAGATTTTTGATCAGCGCCGTTACGGTTCAGTTATGATACACTTCCTATGCGACGAGGGGCTCATATGAATAAGAGAACGGCTGTTTATCCTGGCTCATTTGATCCGATCACTTACGGGCATCTGGACATCATCGAACGTGGGCTGGAGGTTTTTGATGAAATCGTTATTGCCGTCGCTCGCAATTCCGAGAAAAAAAGTCTTTTCTCTGCCGAAGAGCGCATTCGTCACATAGAAGAGGCCATCGGCGACAATCCGAATATTACGGTCGACACATTCGACGGTTTATTGGTTGATTACGTCCTGTCAAAAGATGCCAGAGTCATCCTGCGCGGTCTGCGGGCCGTCTCTGACTTCGAATACGAGTTCCAGATCGCCCAGATGAACCATAACCTTAAAAACGAGGTTGAAACACTTTTCATGATGACTTCCGTGCCTTATGGGTACCTCAGCTCATCGATCGTCAAAGAAGTCGCAAGCCTGAAAGGCCCGGTCGAAAGCCTGGTGCCACCTGTGGTCAGGCAAGCCCTGGCTGAGAAATTTGGCGGTTGAAGAAACGCTTGAAGGAGGAAATATGATCACACGTGAAATGACAATTTCTGACATCATTTCCAAACACCCTGAAACGATCGAAGTGTTTCGTAGCTTCGGCCTTGACTGTATGGAGTGTCAGATTGCAGATTACGAAGAGGTCGAACACGGCGCAGGAGTGCATAATGTGGACATCGTGCAGTTGCTTGAGGCCCTTAATGCTGCGGTCAGAGACTAAGAGACGGATTTCGAAGCCAATGGAAAGTATGCCAACCTTCCCTGACATTATCTCCGGGAGAGTTCCTAATCGATAATCATAAGTGAGCACTGAGCAGTCTTGCAGATTGTTGACAACTCCCGCAGTGATGCGGGGGTTGTTTTTTTATCTGCCGGTGAAGTTTCTATGAAGCTTAGGGCAACAGATTCACAATCTGTTGTTCCCTCTATCATAAAGTTTGGCGGTACTTTGCAGCAGCCTGAGTAAGAAGGGCAAAGCCACACCTTTCCTTATTCAAGTCCTTATTCAAGACTAAAATTTGAGGTCAACCAGTATTATGTTGCGGAGCACATCGATCTTCAGACGACACCCAGAAACGGATGTATTTGCGGGATAATCCGGACATCATGATGTTTTGCTGCGGCAATCTGTTGGAGTCTTAACAAGTCACTGCCACACAGGGCCGGACCGGCGGCCAAGGTTCGAGGCTGCAGGATAAAGGGCGTTTCAGGTGCATGCTGAGACACCAGCATGGCCGCCTGCTGAACCTCTGCGTCCGAGGTTGTTGTATCAACAACCAGCTTCACCTGGCAAAGATGTCGTTTTGAAAGTTCCAAGAATTGAGCATGCATCGCCCACGGAGTCTTCACGCCGCTTGTCGAAAAGCCCTTGATGTCCATGGAAATCATGTCTAGCAGGGGCAAAACAGTTTCCAGCTGCATGGGTAAAGTGCCGTTGGGTTCCAGAAAAACCGGCAGCAGGGGCTTAATCTCGGGCAACCAGTCCTTGAGCACCTCGACATGCAGTAAAGGCTCGCCGCCGGTCAGCACAACCGAATGATGGAGATTATTGTAGCTGTGCTGCCACTCTGAGATCAGATGGGTGATGTATCTCAAGTCAATCGGGTTTTCACGACACGTAAAATCTGCGCTTCCGGGAATTTTTTCTACACGGCAAGTCGTTGCCGGCCGGAACGGTGTATCACAATAGGTGCAAGCGAGGTTACATTCCGCAAAACGCACGAAAATCTGCCGCGCACCAACCAATATCCCCTCGCCCTGCAGAGAAGAGAACACTTCTATAAGAGGAGCCTCAATCACGCGTGTAACTGGCGCATGCATTATCCGATTCCCAGACATTGACCCGTTCTACAGTGACATTGTCACTGTTCATCGACTCACTCAGACGTTCAAAAAGGTAGCGGCTGATGTTTTCTGAAGACGGGCTGTTCACCTTGAAAGGTTCAAGATCATTGAGATACTTGTGGTCCAGCTCGTCCAGAAGCTGGTTGGTCTGTTTTTTAAGGATTTTGAAATCAATGCCGAGACCTGCATTATCGAGCTCACTGGCCGCAACGGTCACTTCAACCCGCCAGTTGTGGCCATGCAGATTTTCGCAATCACCCTGATAGTTAATCAAGTTATGGGCTGCTGCAAAGGAAGTTTTTATCATCAAG
>JAFDBW010000031.1 GCA_019313105.1 Deltaproteobacteria bacterium
ATCGAGAATCCGCTTGACCTCCCGCTCGATGTGCTCTTTCGGGGCATACAGGATGGTCGGGTCGAGGTTGCCCTGCACGGCGATATCCGGTCCGATGATGTCCCTGGCCTTGCCGAGGTTGACATGCCAGTCGAGGCCCATGACATCCGAGCCGGCTTTGGCAACGGTATCCAGCATGGTTCCGGCGCCTTTGACGAAGTGGATAATCGGTACGCTGCGGTCGAGGCCGCCAATCAGCTTCCTGGTGTAGGGCAGGATGTATTTTTCGTAGTCGAGGGGTGAAACAATGCCGCCCCAGGTGTCGAAGACCTGGATCGTCTGGGCGCCGGCGGCAATCTGGGCGTTCAGATACTGGCGATCCATTTCCGTGACCTTGTCCATCAGCTTGGCATACAGTTCTGGCGCGCCGTACATCATGCGCTTGATCTGGGCGAAGTCCTTGCTCCCTTTGCCTTCCACCATATAGCAGGCCAGGGTAAAGGGGGCCCCGCCGAAGCCGATCAGGGGGACGCGGCCTTCGAACTCGCGACGCAGGATCTTGATCGTCTCGAGGACATAAGGGACGTCTTCTTCCATCACCGGGATACGCAGGGCATCGATATCGGCCTCGGTACGCACCGGGTTCTCGAACACCGGACCGGGCACAAAGTCAAGCTTCAGTCCCATTGGCTCCACAGGGGTCAGGATGTCGGAGAAAAGGATCGCCGCATCGGCATTCAGGTAATCGATCGGCTGGATCGTCACCTCGGCGGCGAGTTCAGGGGTTTTGCACAACTCGAGAAAACTGACTTTCTTGCGTACCGCCATGTACTGGTGTAGATAACGACCGGCCTGGCGCATCAGCCAGACCGGGGTATAATCGGTTTTTTCACCGCGACAGGCTTTCAGAAACGTATAATCTTGGGACATCTTGTTGCCTCCTATATTGAATTCGGGAGCTGGGGGCTAAATAAACCAGGCCCTCGTCCCTGGACCTCAGCGACTATCTGTTAGCGTTTACCGCTGTTTCCCTCTCCACCTGCTTGCGGGTGCGGTTGGTAATCTAGTTGCAGAACAACTCCTGTTCCAAGGAATCGCCCTAAGTAACTGGCTGCTGATGATTGGCTTGACCAGCCCCCAGTCCCCAGCAACTATCTTTCAGCGGCTTCCTTCTCCATCCGCTTGCGGGTGCGATTGGGGATGTAGTTGCAGAACGGCTCTTCTTCCATGTAATCGCCGTAAACCGCATCGGCACGGGCGCGACAGCCACCGCAGACGTTGATAAACTCGCATTCGCCGCACTTGCCTTTGTACTTCTTGAAATCGCGCAGATCGTTGAAAGTCTTGTTGTTGAACCAGAGGTCCTTGAAAGGAATCTGCTTGACGTTGCCGACCGACGAGTGGAAGTAGGAGCAGGGCTTGAGGTTGCCGAAGCAGTCGATCAGGCAGATCGTCTGCGCAGCGATACAGCCCTTGCCGCCACCGGTGGAGAAAGTCAGGCTGCGACGTTTGAAATCGACCCCTTCGGCCTTGGCCATCTGCGGCACGATACGGTAATAGTGCGGCGCGCAGGTCGGCCGCATCAGGATATCGTCTTCACTCTTTTCCTGTTCATAATGCCAAGAGAGAATTTCCTCGTAATCGTCCGGCGAGATCAGTTCGTTCATAATCTCTTCGCCACGCCCGGTCGGTACTATCATGAACATGTACCAGGCTGTCGAACCGAGGCCCTTGGCCACCTTGAAGGTCGCGGCAATATCGTGCTGATTTCGTTTGGTAAACGACGAGTTGATCAGGAACTTGATGCCGTTTCGTTTGAGTGTCTCGGCGCCGCGCACGACGCCTTCGAAGGCTCCTGGACAGTCGCGGAAGTTATCGTGAATTTCGGCTGTCGAGCCATCGAGAGAAAGCGATACCATCTTGATGTCGGCTTCCTTCATCTGCTGGCAGACTTCGTCGGTAATCAGGGTCCCGTTGGTTGCGATACACATGCGCAGGCCCTTACTGGTGCCGTAGCGTGCAATGTCAAAAATATCCTTGCGCAACAGCGGCTCACCGCCGGACAGGACCATCACCGGGGTACTGACTTCGCAGATGTCGTCAATCAGTTTGAACGCTTCTTCGGTATTGAAATCGCCGACCGCGGCATCCATATCGGACGAGCAGCGGCAGTGTACGCAATTAAGATTGCAGCGCTGGGTCGACTCCCAGGCAATCCACTTGGGGATGAATTCTTCCTTTTTCGCCATCGTGGCAACTCCTAAAGAAAAGAATGAGGTCCGGGGTTATCCCGAACCACATTTTTTGATAGTACAACAGGACAAGCTGACCTGACAAGGGTTATAGGGATATTTTCATAACCCTGAGCCGGTTGTTATGTGGTGGATTAAAGAGGTATAAAAAAGGCAGCCATGCGGCTGCCTTTCAGAACTCATGAATGCTCTGCTTTATCCGCATACGGCACGTGCCGCCTCATCATGGAAGAACTCGTCGAAAATCCCCTGGACCGTTTCAATGCGCGTGGCCTTCCAGGCATTGCTGCCGCAGAACACCAGCCCAGTTTCCATATCGCCTCTTTGCGCCCGATCGAGGGCATGGACAATGCAGAAGCGTTCCTGCTCCGACTTGTAAGTGCACTTGCGCAGGCAACCTGTCGGGCAGGTCGGCGTCATTTCCAGGTCATGTTCGCGTATCGCCGGCACATTGGACACCAGGGCCCGGCCCGGCAGACCGGCCGGGCTCATGATCAACCCGATGTCTTCCTTGCTGCAGTTCATGTATGCCTGTTTGAAGGCGTCGTCGGCATCACACTCTTCGGTACAGACAAAACGGGTTCCCATCTGCACGCCGTCGGCGCCTTGAGCCATGGCATTTTCGAAATCGGCCCGGTCCCAGATGCCGCCCGCAGCAATAACCGGGACATCGAGTTTCCATGTCTCGCGAAGATAAGCCTTGACGCCACGCACCGTCGCATACTGATCATACTCCCCGGTACCGATTTTTTCCAGCTTCTCGCCAAGATGCCCCCCGGCCGTGTCGGGGTCTTCGACCACCACGGCGTCTGGTAGACGACCGTAGCTTTTGTGCCATTTGCGGGTGATCAGTTCGGCGGCCTTGACTGAAGACACGATTGGCACAAGGGCCACATCCGGCCAGTCGGCGGTCAGTTCCGGCAGGTTCATCGGCAGGCCGGCACCACTGACGATCAGCTTGGCGCCTCCTTCACAGGAAGCCTTGACCAGCTCGGCATAATCGGTAACCGCAACCATGCAGTTGGTCCCGATCACGCCATCCGGAGCAATTTCATAGGCCTTGGCCAGTTCATCCTTGAGTGCCAGAGGCTCTGCAGCAAAGTAATTGTCACCTTTGAAACGCGGAGTATTGAGGCCGATCCCCGCCGTGGCCACCAGGCCGATGCCGCCGCAGCGGGCCACGTTGCCGGCCAGTCGATACCCCGAGACACGGACGGCCATGCCTCCCTGGATCAGGGGATAGGGGACTTCATGTTTACCGATGCGCATTGTGACTCCTGCAGCTTGAGGTACCTGGCACTTGTACTTAAATATCGGGTAATTTTAACAGAGGGTTTCCTGTAGATATGTAATACTTCTGTAAAATCTTCCTCAAAGGGCAACAACGTCCTGCACGTATAATCTAATCTTTCTTGCAGGTTACAGACTGAGTATCAATACTGGTTTCTCCTTGTCGCGTGATGGTGGTAGTGGTAAAAATGTCGCTTATGAAGTGGTTGAAGCGCATATTTAACCCGCTCATGGCTTTTATCGGTATCCAGCTGGCATGGGTCTTGGTGGTCATTGTCTGGCTGAACTGGTTCCTCGGCAGTCATCGCAAGTTGCGGCAACTGGCGGAAAAATACAGCCCTGAGTTGCTGGTAGGCGGCCCGGACTGGCTGATCCTGACCGAAGGTCTGCTGCTGCTGATTTCGATCCTGGTGGGGGTTTACGTTATCTTCCTCTACTGGAAGAAACAGTCAGCCCTGGTCCGTGAGCAACGCCATTTTATCTCCCAGGTCACCCACGAACTGAAATCTCCACTGGCTTCGCTGCAGCTGCATCTGGAAACCATTCGCCGCCATCAGCCGTCACCGGAAAAACTCGCCGCGTTTCTCGAAACGATGTTGAGTGACACGACCCGTCTGAACGGCCTGATCGATAACCTTCTCTCTGCCAGCCGGGTGGAGCAGAAGCATTGGCGCCTGGATTTGCAGACGATCGACTTTAGCGCATTCGTCGAAAAATATTTCCGCGCCCGGCAGTTCACCTTACCCAAGGCCGGCAAGCTGACCATGGAAATCAAATCGGGCATCTACGCTGCCGTCGATCGTGAGGCCATGGAGACAGTGTTGCGCAATCTGCTGGAAAACGCTGTCCTCTATTCCGACAAATCCCCACGGATCAGCGTGAGTCTGGCTACCGAAGGGAACAACTGCTGCCTGGCGATCACCGACCAAGGTCGCGGCATTGATTATTACGAGCAGAAAAAAATCTTCAAGATGTTCTACCGCATCCGCCGCAAGGATGAGAATATTCGCGGCACGGGGCTCGGCCTTTTCATCGTACATGCAACGGTTCGCCGTCATCATGGCCAGGTCAAGGTGGAGAGCATGGGCAAGGATCAGGGCACGACCTTCAAAATCTACCTGCCCTTAGTGCAGCATTCGGAGATTGCCGAGACATCATGACAGCGCCACATATCCTCGTCGTTGAAGACGAAGAACATATCGCCCAGGGCCTGGTTTTCAACCTTGAGCAGGAAGGGTACCAAGTTACCCACGCGGAGACCGGGTCCGCCGCCATGCAGATTTTCGACAACGAGCGCTTCGACCTGGTCGTTCTCGACCTGATGCTGCCCGATGGCCATGGCATAGACCTCTGTAAAAAGATGCGCGAGACTTCACCACAGCTGCCGATCCTTATTCTCACAGCATTGGGCGAAGAACACAGCCGGGTCAAGGGCTTGCAGGCCGGAGCCGATGACTACTTGGGCAAGCCGTTCAACCTTGAGGAGTTCCTTTTACGGGTCAGCGGCATGCTAAGACGCTCGAACTGGTATCAACCGGACCTCAGCAAAAACGAGAGTTACCAGTTCGGCCGCAACAGCGTCGACCTGAAGAACCTCCAGGCGGTCACCGCCAATGGAATCATTCGTCTCACCGAACTCGAAGGCCGCATGCTCGAGACCTTCTTCGTCCATGCAGGTGACACGCTGACCCGCGCCGAGTTGCTGAAATCGGTGTGGGGCATGGCCGAAGATACCGAGACCCGCACCCTCGACAACTTCGTCGTCAGGCTACGCAAATATTTTGAACAGGACCCGAGCAACCCCCGGCATTTCCTGACAGTACGGGGGCGAGGTTATCGATTTGAGCGCAGTCAGAACGAATAAGACTTGCCACGAAGACACCAAGGCTCAAAGTAAAGAGAAGCACTTCAGTAAATTTCTGGATAAAACTTGACGATTTATTATACTTTGTGTCTTCGCGACTTGGTGGCCTGCATCGAATAAATTTAGACAGCGTTTATAAAGGAGATTGAAGATGAAAGCGGTATTGATGAATGAATTCGGCGGCGTGGAGGTACTAAAGGTCGGTGAAGTCGACAAACCGACGCCCAAAGAAGGTCAAGTATTGGTCAAGGTCATTGCCACCTCGATCAACCGGCCCGACCTGGTCCAGCGCCAAGGCAACTACCCACCCCCTCCCGGAGACTCGGAGATCCTCGGCCTTGAAGTATCAGGAACGATCGCGGAAGTCGGGCCGAACGTCGATGGTTGGCAGGTCGGTGACCGAGTTATCAGCCTGGTCGGCGGTGGCGGTTATGCCGAGTACGCCGTGGCCTACGCCAATCACCTGATGCGCATCCCTGAAAGCGTCAGCTTCGAAGAGGCGGCTTGCATCTGCGAGTCTTACATTACCGCGTTCCTCAACGTCTTCATGATCGGCGACTTCCAGGACGGCCAGACCGCGATCTTCCACGGCGGCGGCGGTGGCGTCAACACTGCGGCGATTCAGCTCAGCAAGGCACTCACGCCGAACAGCAAGCTGATCGTCACGGCCCATCCAAGCAAGATCGACCGGGTCAGCGAACTTGGTGCCGACATGGTGATCAACTACGTTGAAACCCCGGACTTCACTGAGGTCGTCAAGACATACACGAACAAGAAAGGTGTCGACCTGATCCTCGACCATGTCGGCGCCAAGTACCTCGGCCCGAACATGAAGTCGCTCGCCTACAAGGGCAAGCTGGTCGTCATCGGTGTCATCTCCGGCATCAAGGCCGAACTCAACCTGGCCCTGATGATGGTCAAGCGCCAGCAGATCATCGGCTCGGTATTGCGCTCCCGTCCGGTGCCTGAAAAAGCCGAGATCGTCGCCGAATTCACCCGGCTCGCCCTGCCGAAATTCGCTGACCGGACCATAGTGCCAATCATCGAAAAGGTGTTTGACATCGACGAAGTGGTCGAGGCCCACCGCATGATGGAAGACGACAAGCATTTTGGCAAGATCGTCTTGAAAATTTCAGACTGATGTGATTATCGTAGACGCATGCGTACAGATTGTGCCCTGAATATTATCCTGATCGGCATGCCCGGCGCCGGCAAAAGCACGGTTGGCGTACTTCTGGCGAAGCGTCTCGGGTACAACTTTGTTGACACCGATCTACTCCTCCAGACCAAACAGCGCGCTCGCCTGCAGGAGATCATCGCTGAAGAAGGGATGGAGCGGTTCAAGGAACTCGAGGCGGACACACTCTGTAGCCTGGCAACCACTCACAGCGTCGTTGCAACAGGTGGCTCGGCGGTGTATAGTGCGCGTGCCATGGACCGGCTCAGAGCGCTGGGACAGCTGGTCTTCATCGACATACCGCTCGAAGAGCTGCTGACCAGGATTCATGACATGGACACCCGCGGTCTGGTCATTGGCCCGGGCGAAAGCTACGAACAACTTTACCTGGAGCGTCAACCGCTGTATGAAAAATTCGCCGAAATAACCATTTCAGGCGGTGGGATGACTGTGGAAGCCGTTGCGGCGGCAATCGAAGAACAGTTCTGCGGATAAGCTGACCGACAAGCTCAACTTTACGCTATATGTCATTCGGAAAATACTTCAATAAAGGGCAGAAAGTTTTTATCAGGCGACTCTACAGTGATGAGGAACCGCCTACCGTGGATACGATCACCGGCTATGTCATGCACAGCCAGCCCATGCAGCTTGACCTGGCCCTCCCCTACGGCTCGGACACGGCCGATTCTTATCCTTTTGAACCGGGAATGAAGTTCGAAATCATGACCGACAGCAAGGGGATGGGGTTGCGCCTGACCGCATCGTTTATCGAGAAAATCAGTAGCCAGGACATCCGGCTGGAATTTGCAGGGGACCTGGAATTTATCTCCCGCCGGACGTACCCACGGGTTGACGTGAATGCCTGGGTGGGTCTGAAACGCGGTGCCGGAACCCTCTCGGAAATGCGCCAGCTCTGGCGCGAACATATGGACAAGATCAAGGCCGGGGTCTCTGCTGAAGAGCTCACCGAATTCAACAAATACCTGGTTAACCTCGCCGGTGGCGGGATACGCCTGCCCATGCAGCCCCCGGTCGACATGGCTGAACTGGTCCTGATCTATTTATCGATCGGAGACAAGAAAGGCATCATCTGCGGCCTTGCCGAGGTAATCTGGGTCGGGGAGGAGCAGAGCAACGGTCTGCAACTGGGCGGATTGCGTTTCTTGAAAATTCTTGAAGAAGACCAGGCCCGGCTTGATGCAGTCGTCAACAGGCTGCTCGCCCGACTTGATCTAGCCGGCCAATAAGAGGCTGATCAGGCGGTCAGTTCCCCGCGCCAATCCTGCTGTTCAGACTTTCCCATAACGTTTCATCCTGCCCGGCAAAAACACTTTCCTCATCCGCCGGGACAACATGCCAGCTGCCACGCTGCATCTCGTGATTCAGTTGTCCGGGAGCCCATCCGGTATATCCGACAAACGCCCGGTAGTTGATCACTTCGCCATCGAAGTCAGGCCACGCATCCAGGACTCCGATTCCCGTCAAGTAGAGACTGGTGAGGATTTCTTCGGCCGGCTGCGGAGGGTTCCTGTGCACCTTGACCAGGGCGAGCAGGGTATTCGGTTCGACCGGCCCACCGTATGAGAGCATTTTCCCCTGCAGGTCGAGTTGTGAGTCTTTCGGCAGCACAGCGTCCAGCTGCAGCCTGCTGCTGCGGTTAACGATCAGCCCTGCGGAGCCATGGGCATCATGCTGAATGAGCAGAATCACCCGGGCCTTGAACCGTGGATCGACCATCCTCTCATCGGCAACCAGGAACATCCCCTTGGCCGGGGCAAAAGCATGCAGGCTCAGTGGTGCGCAAAGCGTCCACAAGGTCACAAGCAGAACAAGAGCCTTAAGGCTTCGAGACGGATTGATCATTTTTGCTCCTCGTTGGTTTTAGGCAATAACACCCAGAATTTTGCCGCCTGCTTCATGCGCCCGGCCTTTTCCCCAGCAGCATCACCCATTCCCCAGAAAAAATCACCCCGAATCCGCCCCTTGATGGCGCCTCCAGTGTCCTGTGCGATCATCAGGCGCCGCAACGGCTGGTCGCTGTTCGGCCAGCTCGTCTCGACAAAGACCGGCGCACCAAGCGGGAGATAACGCCGGTCGACTGCGAGGCTGCGCCCCGGCGTCAGGGGCACCCCGAGCGCGCCGGGGGGGCTATTTACCGCGCTGTCCAGCTCACGGAAGAAGACATAACTCGGGTTCTGGTTGAGCAGTGCAGTAACCTCTTGCGGATTGTTGCTGGCCCACTTGCGGATGTTCTGCATTGACATCTCATGCCGTTCCATGATGCCACGATCAAGCAGGTAGCTACCAATCGATCTGTAAGGATGACCGTTCTGATCGGCGTAGTTGACCATGACCGATTCACCATTATCTAGTAGGATGCGCCCCGAGCCCTGGATATGCAGAAAAAAGAGTTCAACGGGGTCGGCGACCCAGAACAGTTCCTGGCCGGCCAGAGGCCGGTCATAACTGTCAATCCCTCCCCGGTCCCAGTAGGGGATGACCCGGTGACCGTCGAGACGGCCGCGCAGCCGATAATCGCCAAGGTCGGGATAGACATCATTCAACTCAATTGTCAGCAGGTCATCGGGGCGACGATAGAGCGGATACGGATATTCCGAGGAGGCATAGCGACTGCCCTTCAAATCCGGGACGTAATAGCCGGTCATCAAGCCTTCTGCAGAACCGTCAGATTGCCGCGCCTGGTGCGGTACGAAATTTCGCTCGAAGAACTGTCGCACCTCATCCCCCGTAGCACGCTCCATCTCGGCGGCCTGCTGACAGGACGACTGCCACTCGGCACGCCAGCGCAATGCGTTGCAGCTTTTGAGAAAAGCGCCAAGTGCCAAGCCCGGGTCATCCTCCTGCCAACCCGATACATCCTGCCAGGTCACCGGTTGCAAGGTCGGTACATCTTCTTCAACGACCGGCTCCTTGACAATTCCTGGTTCTTCAATAACCGGCACCGGAACAACCGGGGGCGGCTCGGGGGGACGGGCACAGGAAACCATCAGGACAAGAACCATCAGGATCGGCCAAAGTTTCTGCAAAAATTTACTCCACATACTCATTGTCATACTCTCACCCTCTCGTTTCTCCATCAGAACATATCAACCGGATCAATATCAACTGTGAGTTGTACACCCGGCGGCAAGCCCTTTTTCAACCGGCCCAATAAAGTTATTTCCCGGCGCAGTGGGTCGCGCTGTTTTGCCTTGAGCAGAATTTGCATACGGTGGCGGTTGCGCAAGCGTGCCAGCAGGCAAGGCGCCGGGCCAAGCACTTCGACATCGGCCTCGGCCCGGGCGAGCTCAACAGACAGCTGCTCTGCGGCGGCCTTCAGCCTGGTCGCGTCATTGCCGCTCAAGACCAGGTTGACCAGGTGTCCGAAAGGCGGATACGCGAGGGCCTGGCGCTGGGTCAGCTCGAGTTCAGCAAAACCGCGGAAATCGTGCCGGGTCACGTAATCGAGAGCATAATTGTCGACCGCATAGGTCTGGATCAGAACCCGCCCCGGCCGGTCGCCCCGACCAGCCCGGCCAGCAACCTGGCTGAGCAGGGAGAACACCCGTTCGGCACTGCGAAAGTCCGGCAGGTTGAGTGCCGTGTCGGCATTCAGAACCCCGACCAATGTGACCGCAGGGAAATCATGCCCCTTGGCGATCATCTGCGTGCCGATCAGCACGTCGATCTCCCTGGCCGACATCTGGTCGACCAGTCGATGGTGTGCTCCCTTGCGCGTAGTGGTGTCACGGTCCATACGCGCCACCCTGGCGTCGGGAAAACTCTGCCGGATTTCTTCTTCGAGGCGTTCTGTTCCCATCCCCTCAGGCAAAAGGCAGGCACCGCTGCAGCGATCACAGCTGTCCGGTGGAGGCTGGCGAAAGTCGCAGTAATGACAGCGCAGGGAATGCTGGACCTGTGAGTAGGTCAAAGTGATATCGCAGTTCGGGCAGCGCAGGGTGGCACCGCAGTCGTGACAGAGCAGGAACGGGGCGTATCCCCGACGATTGAGCAGCAGCAATGCTTGCTCGCCGGCGGCGAGGGTTTCTGCCAGGGCCGCCTGCAGAGGCTCACTCAACAGGCCGTCTTGCCGATGTTCGGCGAGGTCGACCAGATGCACAGTGGGCAGAGGTCGCTCGGCGGTGCGTTCTGGCAGATCCAGGTATGTTAGATGTTTCTCCCTAGCTCTCTGGTAGGTCGTCAGGGTCGGGGTCGCACTTCCCAGAAGAACGACGGCCTGGTCCCGCTGGCCACGCATCAGCGCCAGATCCCGCGCATTGTAACGAAAGCCTTCCGATTGTTTGTAGCTGCCGTCGTGCTCTTCATCAACGACGATCAGGCCCAGCTCATTCAGGGGTGCAAAGACCGCCGAACGGGCGCCGATGACCACGTCAGCATCACCCCGGGCAACCCGGCACCAGGCATCGTAACGCTCGCCGTCTGACAACCCGGAATGCAGCACAGCCAGATTGACGTCGAGCTCCTGAAACCAGCTGCGGAACCGGGCAACCAGTTGTGGGGTCAGGGCGATTTCCGGGACCAGGACCAACGCCTGGCGTCCCATCTCCAGGGTTTCCGCGATCGCTCGCAGATAGACCTCGGTTTTTCCGCTACCGGTCACGCCATGCAGGAGAAAAGGCTGGAATTTCTTTGCCTGCAAGGCCTGTTCGAGGCGGTTGACAGCCTCCTGCTGAGCAGAATTCAAGACAAAGGCATGATGTGCCTGCACAGCGATTTCGACAAACGGATCCCGTAACCTTTCTATCTCTTCGACCTCCAGGAACCCGAGTTCAACCAGTCGCTGCAGTATTGTGTGTGGCGCGGGAAATTTCCCCCGCAACTGGCTCATGCTGGCGGCTTTTTCTGCCCGGATAAAGTCGAGTATCTTCCGTTGCCGCGCGCCTTTTGGCCGCTCATCAATTGCCGTTGGCCGGTAAAGCCTGTCGCGCAGGACCGGCGGACTGGTATCGGGTGCGGACAGTCCGGCCGGCAGCGCCGTGCGTACAGCCTGGCCGGGAGGATAATCGTAATAGCGAGCCGCCCGAAGGTAGAACGCGGCATGACGTTCGTGAAACAGCGGGTGTGGATCAATGATTTGAAGGATTTCTTTCAAGGCTGTGTCACCGGGATCGACCCGGTTCATGACATACCCGACCACCTGCCGTCTCCCGAGTGGGACCCGCACACGGCTGCCGACCCTGAGATCACCGGCCAGCCTTTCCGGCACCGCATAGGTGAGGGTCTTATCGAGTGGTGCAACCACCGCGATTTCTGCAGCCTGCAAATGTTGTGTTTCAGATGTCATGAAAGGTTCACACGCTACCTGCTAAGGGCTACTGACGATTTAAAAAAACTGAACTTAATGCAAAGTGCAAAGTTAAAAAAAGGCGCATAGTTAAAAATAAGGCGCAAAGGGGACCTTCGTTGAGGATTACCCTTTGCGCCTTGTCCATCTGCCTGAGAATTTACCCTGAAACTTGCAGTTTAAAACTTACAGCTCAAAGCTTTAAAATCCATTCAGGCCGCTTCCGGTCCAACCACCTGTGCCGCAAACTGGCGAGCGAACTCCCGGCATTCCTCGAGGTTTTCTTCGGTCGGCGAAAAGCGCAAGGTCAGGCCGGGAACCGGCAACTTGAAGCGGAGGCCCTTGAGACGGTCTTCAATCAACTTCACGGCCTCTCCACTCCAGCCGAACGAGCCGAATGCCCCGGCGATTTTGGCCTTGGGCGTCACCAGCGAGAAGAGCGACAGCGCATGCCAGGCCTGCGGCGGAGCGTCACGGTTGATCGTCGAGGAACCGACCAGGACCAGGTCGGCCAGTTCCAGCTCATCCCGCAGATCGCCGTCGCGCATCTCGCACATCCGCATTACGACTACGTTAAATCCCTTGGCCTCGAGCTCCTCGCGTATGGTTGCAGCCATGGTGTGCGTATTGCCATGCGAGGAAAGCGTCAACAACAGGGCGCGTGGGTTCGGCTGGGTCGGAGGCAAGGCCGACCAGCGCCGGTAGGAATCAACCACGGCCTTCGGGTCGGTCCGACGGATCGGGCCATGGGAAGGACAGATCATCTTCAGCTTGAGCTTGTCAACCTTGGCTACCGCATCGCGCACCTTGTCCTTGAACGGCCGCATGATGCAGTCGAAGTAGAAGTGAAAGTCCTGGGAAAAATCAGGGATTTCATCATCAAACAACTTGCGCGCACAGTAGTGGGCACCAAAAGCGTCACAGGGAAAAAGGATCGCTTCCTCGACCAGGTAGGTAAAGATGGTATCCGGCCAGTGCAGGTAAGGTGCAAGGATGAAACGCAGGGTCAAACCGCCGAGGTCGACCTCTTCTCCATCGTTGACCACGTGCGCATTGAATGGACGGTTAAGTAACTGACTGAGGAAATTCTGCGAAGGGCGACTACAGTAAATCGGTAACTCCGGACGCATCTCGAGCAGCCTGCCCAGGGCTCCGGAATGGTCTGGTTCGGTGTGGCTGATCACCACCAGGTCGATCTTGTCCAGGCCGATGGCTGCCTCAATCTTTTCCAGAAATTCTTCCGTAAAGGGGGCCTTGACCGTATCGATGAGTGCCGTTTTGTTCTGCCCTCGCACCACGTAGGAATTGTAGGTTGTGCCATTGTGGGTCGGAAACAGCTCATCAAATATCTCCAGATCGGGGTGCCGCACACCAACCCAGGAGACATTGTCGGTAACTTGCTGGTATTGCTTCATAACTTGTATCGCCTTTCCTTTTCGATATTGATCCCTATATAATTACCAAATGGTGCAATGTCATAAGATAATACAATCGGGCCATCCTGGCAACCGCGCTACGCACCCTTACGGCAGGTTTTTATGACCTTCTTCTCACGTCATCACAAGGGTATCAGCAGACGCCGGTTTCTGTCCCTCGGGGCTGCCGGGCTGGCCGGGGCCTTGTTGGCAGAGGCTGTGTGGTATGAGCCGCAGGCGCTGCAGGTGGAACAAAGTACGATACCGTCCGCTTTGCCCGGCGGCCGGATTCGTATGGTCCAGGTCAGTGACCTGCATTTGAGCAGCTTTGATAATTATTTCAAGAAGGTGGTAAGCCAGGTCGCCAGCCTGGAACCGGACCTGATCGTCCTGACCGGAGACTACCTGGAAGAGGAAAGAAACATCAGGGGGGTCCTGAGCTTCCTGAAGCAGCTGCACGCCCCGCACGGCATCTATGCCGTGCAGGGCAACTGGGAATACTGGTCAAGGCTGGAAGGAGAGAACCTGCGCAGGCATTTTGCTGGGGCGGGGGTCAAACTTCTGATCAACGAACGTGCAGACCTGGAGATCAAGGGTCGCGCTTTGTCGATTTACGGTATGGATTACCCCTCGTCAACTGACTACCTGCATCGTCTGCAACAGGACATCGACCCACGCCGTTTCAACCTGCTTTTATCTCATGTTCCGGCTTTCGCCCATGAACAGCTGAGTAAACACATCAACCTGGTCCTGAGCGGCCACACTCACGGCGGGCAGATCCGGCTGCCCTACCTGCCGCCATTCTACCTACCGCGCTATTCAGGCCGATTCGTCGCCGGTTATTACCAGGTCAGCGAACACCAGGTCCCGCTCTATGTCAGCCGCGGTGTCGGTACAAGTGTTCTCCCTCTAAGGTTCCTCTGCCGCCCGGAAATCGGGTTGTTTGAACTGGGAAGACAGTCAATCACCTAAAGAGTCCAGCCCAAACTTGACCCAACAACTCTTGCCAATTTTGGGCCCTAAATGGCACCCATACAACAATCCTCCTAGAGTTCTTAGATCATCGTGGTTGCAGAAACTCATGTGGGTGGCCAGAGAGCTGGAGGCTTCTACTTACAATGTTGCCCAGAGAATAAATTATCTTAAGCTCTAGGTGCCAATTTTCCCGATGATCTCACAAAATGACACAACATTAAGCACCTGTAAAATAAAGATAAATCACAAAAGACTTGACCACAGACAAAATTATTAGCATAATTTCAGCC
>JAFDBW010000032.1 GCA_019313105.1 Deltaproteobacteria bacterium
AGATGAAGCTGGCTCTGCATCATAATATCCCGGACCATGTGATTGAGGAGCTCGGGCGAATCCAGCCTGGCATGGGGCTCGCCGGAAAAGTCGCGGAAACCGGCCGGCCACGCATGTCGACCAACCTGCAAAAAGACCATCGGCGCATTTCCAGTGCCGTCTTTGCCGACAACTGGCGAGCCTTCCTGGCCGTACCATTCATCGCCGAGGAAGCGACGCTCGGCGTCCTCTTCATCTTTGATCGCGGCCAACGGGTTTTCAACAGGGAAGATGTCCGGCTGATTCAGGCGATCGGCCGGCAAGTCGGGCCAATCCTGAAAAATGCCGAACTTTTCGATGAGCTGAAGTGGCAGCACCGACTCAATTTTGCCAGCATGCGGGAACTCGAGAGGTCACGTTCCGCTCTCCGTAGCCACCTCGATCAGCTTGAACAGAATCACCGCGCCCTGCAAAGCCTCAACCAGATGAAAAGCACGTTCCTCTCGTTGGCCTCGCATGAGCTGCGCACCCCCCTGACCACGATCATGTCCGGAGCGGAATTTTTACAAGACGCCGCCGGGGTGAGCCTGGGAGAAAACGAACAAAGAGCCATGGACGTTATCATCCGCGGCAGCGAACGACTGAATCATATTGTCGACAACCTGCTGGAGGCCGCCAGGCTCGAAGCAAAAGTGCTCTACATGGCACGTGAGGCCTTCAATCCACTGTTGATCATCAGGGAACTGGTCGCCGAATATCAGCCCGACTGCACGCATCGCAAGCTTCACCTTGAAATTCTCGAATTCCCCGAGCATCCGGTGGTCAGGGGAGACATCCATCATTTGAAGCGGGCCTTTGACAGGCTTCTGGAAAATGCTGTGAAGTTCACCCCAGAGGGAGGCTGGATACACGTCAGCGGCCGTGAAATCAGCGGAGAGGATGTCGCGTCACGCACTGACACGCTCAAACCATTCTCGGAGAATTTCTTCAGCGGTCGTTTAAAAGACAAGTACCTGGAGGTTGCCATCACTGATAGCGGGATCGGACTGGCCCGGGACGACCAGTTGAAGATTTTCGACAAGTTTCACGAAGTCGGCGACATCTCCAGCCATTCGTCATCCCGGGAGAGTTTCGGCGGCAAAGGAGTCGGGCTTGGGCTGACTCTGGTCAAGGGGATTATCGAGACCCATGACGGATTGATCTGGGTTGAGAGCCCCGGGGCCGACCAGGGCAGCTGCTTCTCGGCTCTGCTACCCTTGAGCAGCCCTGATGAGAGCAAACATGTCCTCGGTTAGAGTATTTCTGGGTGTGCCCCTCACAGAGCAACTACAAAACGCAATAAGCTCGTTACAGGGTGATCTCAAGTCCCGGATTCGCGATATCCGCTGGACCCGACCGGAAAACCTGCATCTGACCTTGCACTTCTTCGGTGAAACCGAACAGGAAAACCTTGAAAAGATCAAGGTTTCTATGCTATCCGTTAAGCGCTGTCATCGGCCCTTCCTGGTCAATGTTATCGGCTTGGGAGCCTTTCCCAATCTGCGACGCCCCAGGGTCTTCTGGCTCGGCCTGAATCCGCAGAACCAGCTCGGGCAACTGCACCGTGATTGTCGTCGTGCATTGCATGCAGCGGGCTTGGTCACAGAGTCCAGACAATATTCTCCGCATCTGACGATCAGCAGGGTAAAGAAGAAGACAAATGAGCTGACTACCCTGGGCAGTGAACTCCGGCAACAATTGGTCGGGCACCTCCCGGTCGACAGGCTGACTCTCTATGAAAGCCTTTTACAGCCCGGCGGTGCAGAACATATTCCATTATTTACGATAGGGCTTGACAATGAGACTGATGACTTCCGGTAACAACCAGAAAATTCAATGTAGGTATTCGCCTCGTAAGGAGGGAAAGTAATGGCAGAGAGCGACCGCAACAGAGCTATCGAACTGGCCATGGGCCAGATTGAAAAACAATTCGGCAAAGGCAGCATCATGCGTCTCGGCGAGGATGCCGTCCTGCCGGATGTCAAATCGATTTCAACCGGGGCCCTGAGCCTGAACATCGCCCTGGGTATCGGCGGCGTCCCTCGAGGCCGGATCGTTGAGATCTACGGCCCCGAATCTTCCGGCAAAACGACCCTTGCCCTGCACATTGCCGCTGAAGCCCAGAAGGTCGGGGGGGTAGCGGCCTTCATCGATGCCGAACATGCCCTGGACGTGCACTACGCCAAGAAGCTCGGCGTCAACACCGATGAACTGCTGATCTCGCAACCCGACACCGGCGAACAAGCCCTTGAAATAGTCGAAGTCCTGGTCCGCAGCGGTGCGGTCGACGTCCTGGTTGTCGACTCGGTCGCGGCCTTGGTGCCGAGAGCGGAAATCGAGGGTGAAATGGGCGATTCGCACATGGGCTTGCAGGCCCGGCTGATGTCACAGGCACTGCGCAAGCTGACCGCAACAATCAGCAAGTCGCACACCTGTGTGATTTTCATCAACCAGATCCGCATGAAGATCGGTGTCATGTTCGGCAACCCCGAAACCACCACCGGCGGCAACGCCCTGAAGTTTTACGCCTCCGTGCGCATGGACATCCGCAGGATCGCTTCCCTCAAGCAGGGGCAGGATGCGATCGGCAACCGCACCAGGGTCAAGGTTGTCAAGAACAAGATTGCACCACCTTTCAAAGAGGCAGAATTTGACATCATGTACGGCACCGGAATATCTCGTGAGGGGGACCTGGTCGACCTGGGTGTCGAATGCAACATCGTAGAGAAAAGCGGTTCCTGGTTCTCCTATGGCGAGGAGCGGATAGGACAGGGCCGCGAGAATGCCAAGCAGTTTCTGGTGGAGCACCCGGAAACTGCCGCAGACATCGAAGCCCGGGTTCTCAAACATTACGGCCTTAAACCTGCAGGCAACAGGCCTGAAGGAGAATAATACATGGATCTCAATGAAATCCTGTCGGTCGGGCTGAAATCCGGAGCCTCCGACATTCATCTCAAGGTCGGGTTGCCACCGATCTATCGAATTGACGGCACTCTTCGTCCGCTGCCAAAAGCTCCACGGATTTCACCCGAGCAGACCGAGCAGATTATCGAAAACATCATGAATGACCTGCAGAAGGAGCGCTTTGAGAAAGCCTGCGAGGTCGACCTGGCTTACGGGGTCCCCGGCCTGGGCCGTTTCCGTGTCAACGCATTTACTCAGCGCGGCTCGGTTTCACTGGTATTCCGTGCTATCCCGTTTGATATCAAGGGACTTGAAGACCTGCTCCTGCCGCCGGTCATCAAGAAGATGGCGTTGGCCAACCGCGGCTTGATTCTCGTCACCGGCGCCACAGGCTCCGGCAAGTCGACAACTCTCGCTGCGATCATCGATTACATCAACGCCAACCGCAAATCACATATTGTGACGATTGAGGACCCGATCGAATTCCTGCATCGAGACAAGAAAAGCATTATCAACCAGCGCGAAGTCGGCTCCGACACCGAAGGTTTTCAGCCGGCCATGAAATCTGCCCTGCGTCAGGACCCGGACGTCATCCTGGTCGGCGAGATGCGTGACCACGAAACGATCGAAACGGCCTTGACCGCAGCGGAGACGGGACATCTGGTGCTTTCGACCCTGCATACGATTGACGCAACAGAAACCGTCAACCGGATCATTTCGGTCTTCCCGCCATACCAGCAGCGACAGATGCGCATCCAGCTGGCCGCCGTTCTGCGTGGAGTTATCTCCATGCGCCTGGTGCCGAGACTCGATGGCAAGGGTCGTGTCCCGGCG
The DNA here is from genome assembly GCA_019313105.1 of Deltaproteobacteria bacterium. GTDB lineage: Bacteria > Desulfobacterota > Desulfuromonadia > Desulfuromonadales > BM103 > JAFDBW01. The sequence goes on from JAFDBW010000032.1 coordinate 3,757, forward strand.
GTCGAGGTCATGATTGCCTCGGCCCGCGTCCGCCAGATGATTGACGACAAGGAACTGACCAAACAGCTGCCGGATGCAATCCAGCAGGGCTACGAGTCCTACGGTATGCAGACTTTTGATCAGTCGTTGATGGGCCTGCTCAAACAAAAGTTCATCAGCTTCGAGGAAGCCCTGCGCCAGTGCTCCAACCCGGATGACTTCAAGCTCAAGGTGTCCGGTGTCTCGTCAACGTCAGACCTTTCCTGGGATGCCTTCGGTGGCAGCGATGAAGAAGGTGAGAAAAAAAACTGAGTCGGGAGCTGACTGTGACAACCCATGGCCAGCGGCCCTGCGGATATTGACCCGCCGTGACCACAGCCAGGCCGAGCTGAGAAAAAAACTGACCGACATGGGTTTTGATTCGGAACAGGTTCACACGACCCTGCAGCGGTGCGCCGAACTCGGTTACATCGACGATGCGCGCTACGCCCGGACCCGTGCGACCAGCCTGATGAATCAGGGCCGTGCAGTCGGCCATCGGATTCTGGTAGACCTCAGGCAACGCGGCATCAGCGAGGAACTTGCCAAGCATGCGCTGGCTGCAGCCCGCGAGGCGTGTGACGAAGACGCTCTTCTGGCAGACCTGCTGGCCAGGAGGTTTCCTGATTTCGACGACAATACGGCACCGGCAAAAGAAAAGCGCCGGGTCGTGAATTTTCTCCAGCGCCGCGGTTTCGCAATCAGCCGCATCCTGGATCAACTGACACGGAAAGGTATTGCAACAGACAATGAAGACCGGTAGTGAAATACGCCAACTGTTTCTGAAATATTTTGAAGACCGCGGCCACAAGATTGTCGGCTCTTCTTCCCTCGTGCCGCACAACGACCCGACCCTGCTCTTTACCAATGCCGGGATGAACCAGTTCAAGGACTGCTTTCTCGGTGCCGAAAAGCGCGATTACGTCCGGGCCGTCACCTCGCAGAAGTGTGTGCGTGCCGGCGGCAAGCACAATGACCTGGAAAACGTCGGTCGTACCGCCAGGCACCACACCTTTTTCGAAATGCTCGGCAACTTCTCTTTCGGCGACTACTTCAAAAAAGAGGCAATCGCCTACGCATGGGAATTCCTGACCGTTGAACTCGGCATCGACAAGTCCAGACTCTACGTCTCGGTCTACACAGATGACGATGAAGCCGCGGATATCTGGCACAAGCAGGAGGGCATCCCCCGCGACCGCATTTTTCGTTTCGAAGAAGACAACTTCTGGGCCATGGGTGATACCGGCCCCTGCGGGCCCTGTTCCGAGATCTTCTACGACAACGGCGAGGAAATCGGCTGCGACTCACCGGACTGCACGGTCGGTTGCGACTGCGACCGCTACATGGAAGTCTGGAACAACGTCTTCATGCAGTTTAACCGTCAGGCGGACGGCGAACTGACCCCCCTGCCCAAACCCGCAGTCGACACCGGCATGGGCCTGGAGCGGCTGGCCACGGTCATGCAGAAAGTACAGTCAAACTATGATACCGACCTTCTGCGTGACATCATCGGCTACATCGAAAAGCTCGCGGGGAAGACCTATGGCGACAACGAGGAAGATGACGTTTCGATGCGCGTCATGGCCGACCACAGTCGGGCCACGGCCTACCTGATCGCCGACGGCGTGCTCCCTTCCAACGAGGGGCGTGGCTATGTGCTGCGGCGGATCATGCGTCGGGCGATGCGCCACGCCAAGATGCTCGGCTTTGAAGATCCGGTGCTGTTCAAGACGGCCGGCTTCGTCCTTGAGTTCATGGCCAGCGCCTACCCGACCGAAGCGGAGCGCATTGACTTTGTCGCCAAGGTCGTGCAGAACGAGGAAGAACGTTTCATTGCTACCCTCGGCAATGGCCTGCGCATTCTGCAGGACGAAGTCGCCCAGTTAAAGAAAGCCGGACAAACCGTTATTCCCGGCAAAACCGTCTTCAAACTCTATGACACCTACGGTTTTCCTGTCGACCTGACCGCTGACATCGTTGAAAAAGACGGCTACAGCCTTGATGAAAAGGGCTTTGAAGTCTGTATGGAAGCGCAACGCACCAAGGCCCGTGAACACTGGAAGGGCTCCGGCGAGGAGGCCGTCTCAGCGATTTACAAACAACTGGTAGATCAGGGCGTCACGTCAACCTTCAGCGGTTATCAGAAAACTGAAGATACCGGCACAGTCCTGTCGCTGATCAAGGCTGGCGAGTTGGCCGAAGAAGCCGTTTGTGGTGAAACCGTCGAAGTAATCACCTCCACCACCCCCTGCTACGGAGAATCAGGCGGCCAGGTTGGCGATACCGGTGAGATATCAACTCCTGAAGCCAGCCTGCGTATCATCAACACCAAAAAACCGCTTGAGAACCTGCTGGTCCACGTTTGCGAGGTGGTCACGGGTGCGATCAGCAAAGGCGCCTCAGCAACCATCAAGGTTGATGCTGAGCGGCGGCAAAGGATCGTTCTTAACCACACGGCGACCCACCTTCTCCAGGCTGCCATGCAAAAAATCCTTGGCAAGCACATCAAGCAGGCAGGTTCGCTGGTCGAGCCGGACCGTCTGCGTTTCGATTTCACCCATTTCTCTCCTGTCACCACCGAAGAGATCATCAAGATCGAGGAAGAGGTCAACGCACAAATCCGCGCCAACGCCGGAGTGACATCGCAAGTCATGGCTGCGGACGAAGCCCAGGCGGCCGGCGCCATGGCGTTGTTCGGAGAAAAGTACGGCGACCAGGTTCGGGTGATCCGCGTAGGAGACTACAGCATGGAACTGTGCGGCGGCACCCATGCCAATGCTGCAGGCGATATCGGCCTGTTCCGAATTCTCTCTGAAGGTGGCATCGCTGCCGGAGTTCGACGGATTGAAGCGGTCACCGGCGATGGCGCACTGGCCCAGGTCCATCAGCAGGAACAGACTCTGCAGAGGCTCGCCGAGTTGGTTAAAAGCGACCCTCAGCAACTGGAAACCCGCCTGGTCAAGATGGTCGAACGCCAGAAAGAGATGGAGCGAGAACTGGCGACGCTTGAAAGCCGCCTGAAAGCCGGCCAGGCTGACGACATCATGAACAGTGTCCAGGATATCGACGGCGTCCGGCTGCTGGTTGCCGAGGTGGATCCGGCTGATGGCAAGGGTCTCAGGGACATGGCCGACAAGCTACGCGGCAAGCTCGGATCGGGGGTCGTTGCCATCGGCTGCCGATTTGAAGGCAAGGTCAACCTGCTCGTTGCCGTCACCAAGGATTTGACGGATAAGCTGCATGCCGGTAAGCTAGTAGGGGCCATGGCGGCAGAAGTCGGTGGCAAGGGCGGTGGCCGTCCGGACCTGGCGCAGGCCGGTGGCAGCCAGCCGGAGAAACTATCCTCAGCCCTGGAACTCGCGAGCACTCTGGTTCGCAGTGCACTGGGCAACTAAGATAAGTCGAAAAAACAGAGAACTTTTGCAAGGCATACATGCGACTCGAAACACGCGAAGAGCCACAGCTTCTGCAGGAAGGGGAGAAGTCGACGATCCTCGTCGTTGACGACGAGGAGATCATCCGCGACCTCTGCTCCCGTGCGTTGAAGGACTACCGCGTCCTCGAAGCCGATAATGGCAGAGATGCCTTGCAGATTCTCAACCACGAGCATGTCGACCTTATCCTGGTCGACGTCATGATGCCGATTATGAACGGCCTTGACCTCCTTCAGCAGGTCAAGGACAGGGACGCCGAGCAACTGGTCATCGTCATGACCGGTTACGCCGACAAGGAAATTATCCTGCGCGCCCTCAAGGCCCGCGCTGACGACTTCATTCAGAAGCCGATCAACCTCCTTCAGTTGAAAACGACCATAGCACAGGCCCTGGAGAAAAAGGCCCTGCGCCGTGAGCTAATCCAACTGAAACAATTGGACCGCCTCAAATCAGACTTCCTCGGCCTGGTCTCCCACAAGCTGCGAACACCGACAACATCGATCTCGCTTTTCATCCAGAACCTCGCCAGCGGCACTATCAGCAAGGATGATCAGGGCTTTGCCTTAGCAGTCGATGAAATCCGCAAAGAGTCAGAGTACCTTGCCTACCTGATCCAGGATTTGCTCTACTACAGCGATATCATTCTGCAGGACAGCCAGCGCAAGACCTCACGTGAGGACCTTAAAGAGATCATAAACACACTCGCTAACGCGAAACGACTGACGCTCGGGCAAAACAAGCAGATATTGAGTACCGAGCTGACGGGCGACTGGCCGGTCTTCAGTGTTGACCGGCGGCGAATCGAACTTGCCTTGGGCGCAATCCTGGACAATGCGATCAAGTTCACCCCCCCGGGTGGAGAGATAAGCTTGACGGGAGTACTAAGCGAGCGGGAACTTTCTCTGACCATTTCCGACAACGGTCCAGGGATCGCCCCGGAAGAGAGGGGCAAGATCTTCGAAAAATTTTACCAGGTCGACCCGCACAACACCGGGCAGATCCGCGGCTTCGGACTCGGACTCTTTTACGCCCGCCAGTTCGTCATGGATCATGGCGGCAACATCAGCCTCGACAGCACTGTCGGCAAAGGGACGACCGTTACCATCCGGCTGCCCCGCCCTTCTATTTCGGCAGGCTGATCAACTGCCTGACAAAAGCACTTTTTTCCAGCTCACCTGCGTTCTCCTGTCTGCGAAATCTGCCAGATCTGACAAGATATCGGGAATCCCAGCAGGCCGATCGGAAAACGACCAACTTTTACAGTAAAATTAGGGTTTTGACATCTTTACCGGCTACGGGCATTTTGTTTTGCCTGCCTGGGCTGTTATGTTATATTTGCAATATTTTTCGCTGAATTATGGGATTTTGCAAAGCGAGGTCATAATGTTCAAAGGAACAACAATTCTCTGCGTACGTCGCGGCACCGAAGTGGCCATGGCCGGTGACGGCCAGGTCAGCCTTGGCAATACGGTCATGAAACACACTGCCAGGAAGCTGCGTCGGATGTACGATGACCAGGTTATCGCCGGGTTTGCCGGCAGCACCGCCGACGCTTTCACGCTGTTTGAGAAGTTTGACGCCAAACTTCAGGAATACCGCGGCAACCTGCAGAGAGCGGCCGTCGAGCTGGCCAAGGACTGGCGGACTGACCGCATCCTGCGCCATCTCGAAGCACTGCTTATCGTGGCAGATCGCGAGACGACCCTGGTGCTTTCCGGGGTTGGTGACGTCATCGAACCGGAGCACGGCATCGCAGCGATCGGTTCCGGCGGCGCGTTTGCCCAGGCCGCAGCCCGGGCCCTGGTTGAGTACACCGAGATGCCGATGGCCGAAGTGGCCGAACAGGCCCTGAAGATCGCTGCCGAGATTTGTGTTTTCACCAACGACCAGATCATCGTGGAGACCCTGACGTGAACAATTTCACCCCACGGGAAATCGTTTCCGAGCTCGACCGCTTTATCGTCGGTCAAAACAGCGCAAAGCGTGCGGTTGCCGTTGCCTTGCGTAACCGTTGGCGGCGACAGCAGGTCGAACCGGATTTGCGCGAGGAGATCGCGCCGAAAAATATCATCATGATCGGTCCAACCGGGGTCGGCAAGACCGAGATCGCGCGGCGGCTTGCCAAGCTGGCCCAGGCCCCTTTCGTCAAGGTCGAAGCCAGCAAGTTCACCGAGGTCGGCTACGTTGGCCGCGATGTAGAAAGCATGGTGCGTGACCTAGTTGAACTGGCGATCCTGATGGTTAAAAGTGAAGAAGCCAAGAACCAGAGGCTCAAGGCGGAGGACTTGGCCGAAGAACGCCTGCTTGACCTGCTGCTGCCCGGCGAGAAGAACCTCGCCGATGACAAGGACAGCTCAACGCGTGACAAGCTGCGTCGCCTGTTGCGCATGGGCGAACTCAACGAACGCGTGGTTGAAGTCGAGACCCAGGACACCCAGATGCCGAACATGCAGGTTTTCGGGCCACAGGGCACCGAGGAGATGGGTCTAAACATCAAGGAGATGTTCGGCAATATTTTCCCGAAGCAGACCAAGCGCCGCAAAATGAAGGTGTCCGAAGCCAAGGAACTGTTGATTGAGACGGAAGCTGAAAAGCTTGTCGATATGGACAAGGTCCAGACTCTGGCCAGAGAACGTACCGAGCAGAACGGCATCATCTTCATCGACGAAATCGACAAGATCGCCAGTCGTGAAGGCGGTCATGGGCCTGAAGTGTCCCGCGAGGGCGTGCAGCGCGACATTCTGCCGATCGTCGAGGGGAGTACGGTCAACACCAAGTACGGCCCGGTCAAGACCGACCACATCCTCTTTATCGCTGCCGGTGCTTTCCATGTCGCCAAGCCGTCCGACCTGATTCCCGAACTGCAGGGGCGCTTTCCGATCCGCGTTGAACTG
>JAFDBW010000033.1 GCA_019313105.1 Deltaproteobacteria bacterium
TATAGATGGCATCGGCCTGGCGCAAAATGTCGCAATACTCTTTCTTGATCTCGCCAAGGATACGAACACCGAGCCCTGGGCCGGGGAATGGGTGGCGCCAGACCATGCGGTGAGGCAGGCCGAGTTCTTCGCCGATAGCACGGACTTCGTCCTTGAAAAGCTCACGCAGAGGTTCGAGCAGTTCCAGCTTCATGTAATCGGGCAGGCCACCGACATTGTGGTGACTTTTGATGTTGTGGGCCTTGCCGGTTTTGGCCCCTGCCGATTCGATGACATCGGGGTAAATGGTCCCTTGTGCGAGCCATCGGGCATTGGCCAGTCGCTTCGATTCCTCCTCGAAGATATCTACGAACAGGTTGCCGATGATCTTGCGTTTCTTTTCCGGATCGGTTTCGCCCGCCAGTTTCTCAAGGAAGCGCTCCTCTGCATCAACCCGGAGGACCTTGACACCAAGGTTCTCGGCAAAGGTGGCCATCACCTGGTCTCCTTCGCCGAGGCGCAACAGGCCGTTATCGACGAAGACACAGGTCAGCTGGTCACCGATAGCCCGGTGGATCAACGCCGCAGCCACCGATGAATCAACACCACCAGAGAGTCCGAGGATGACTTCTTCTGCTCCAACCTGCTCCCGGATGCGAGTCACGGCATCTTCGATAATATGGCTGGGCGTCCACTGCCCGGTACAACCGCAGATTTTGCGTACGAATGTATCCATCAGTAGTTCGCCGCGAGGAGTATGGTTGACTTCGGGATGGAACTGTACGCCATACAGGTTGCGTTCAAGGTTCTGGATGCCGCATACCGGGGCGTTGTCCGTCTCGGCAATTTCCTCGAAGCCACGGGGGACGACCTCAACATGATCACCGTGGCTCATCCAGACCGGGCTATGACCATCGACAAAAAAGCTGTCAAAAAGCGGGCCGGGAGAATTTTTGGCCAGAAGGTCGGCATGACCGTACTCGCGCTTGCCTGCCGGCACGACCCTGCCGCCGAAATGGTGGCACATCAGCTGCATTCCATAGCAGATACCCAGCACGGGGATCCCGAGTTCGAAGAGTTCTTCCTCTATCGCCGGTGCGCCCCTATCATAAACTGACTTCGGACCACCGGAAAGGATGATCCCCGTGGCATTGAATGCCTTGATCTCTCTCAGGCTCATGTCAAAAGGATGCAACTCGCAGTAGACATGCGCTTCACGCACCCGTCGGGCAATCAACTGGGTGTATTGCGATCCGAAGTCGAGGATCAGAATCTTTTCAGAATGGATATCCATATAAACCGGGGACTGGGGGCTGGGGGCTGGAGACTGTTAAAAGATTTCGAATCTTTCAGCTCTCAGTCCCCAGCATCCAGCCACTGCCTCTAACTGGGTTTCTCGATCCGGTAGTTCGGTGCTTCATGGGTGATATTGACGTCATGGACATGCGACTCACGCAGACCTGCGTTGGTAATCCGCATGAACTGTCCGTTGTCCTTAAGTTCCCTGATCGTACGGCAACCAGTGTAACCCATGCCGGAGCGCAGGCCACCCATCAATTGATGAATGTTTGCCGAGAGCGGACCGCGATAAGGCACGCGTCCTTCAATCCCTTCCGGGACAAGTTTGACATCAATCTCGTCGTTCTGGAAGTAGCGGTCCCTGCTACCCTGCTTCATGGCACCGATACTGCCCATGCCGCGGTAGGACTTATAGGTCCGGCCCTGGTAGAGGATCGTTTCCCCGGGTGATTCATCGGTCCCGGCGAAGAGGGAACCGATCATGATCGTATCGGCCCCCGCAGCAATTGCTTTCGGCAGCTCTCCGGAGTACTTGATGCCACCATCGGCAATCAACGGCACACCGAGTTTGCGGGTTATTTTCGAAACATCGGCGATCGCTGTAATCTGGGGGACACCGACACCGGCAACCACACGAGTGGTACAGATCGATCCCGGCCCGATGCCGACTTTTACTGCATCAGCCCCGGCCTTGATCAGGACCTCTGCAGCGCTGGATGATGCAATGTTCCCTGCAATCAGGGACAGCTCAGGATAAGCTCTTCGGGTCTCGGCTACGGCGTCGATGACCGCCTGTGAATGGCCGTGTGCCGTATCAATGATGATTGCATCGACACCGGCCTTGACCAGCAATTCGAGACGTTCTTCGCGGTCATCACCGACGCCGAGCGCGGCGCCGACGCGGAGACGCCCCATCTCGTCCTTGCAGGCGTTAGGGTATTTGCGGACCTTTTCGATATCCTTGATCGTGATCAGCCCTTTGAGGGTAAAGCTGTCATCGACCACCAGGAGTTTCTCGATCCGATGCTCATGAAGATGTTTCTTTGCTTCTTCAAGCGTCGTTCCCGGCGGCACCGTAACCAGCTTGTCCTTGGTCATGACATTTGCGATCGGCTGGTCCAATTGTGTTTCAAAACGCAGGTCACGGTTGGTCAGGATACCGACCAATAGGCCCTTCTTGGTGATCGGAACGCCCGAGATCCGGTATTTCTCCATCAACTCCAGCGCTTCATAAATTTTCTGATCAGGGTCCATAGTGATCGGGTCAACGATCATGCCACTTTCTGATTTTTTAACTTGGTCAACCTGAAGGGCCTGTTCAACCGGCGTCATGTTCTTGTGAACAATGCCGATTCCCCCTTCCCTCGCCATGCAGATCGCTGTACGCGCTTCGGTCACAGTATCCATCGCTGCAGACAAGAGTGGAATATTCAGCTTTATTCGGGTCGTAAGGTAAGTGGTCAGATCAACATCGCGCGGGAGGACTTTGGAATGAGCGGGGAGAAGCAAAACATCATCGAAGGTCAAGCCTTCGCGGATCTCGGAATCGAGCATCGCCGATACCTCCATAAGGGAGCAAGGGGTGAATATTTAATCGCTGAATTTATTCTAGCGCAGAAGGCTAGTCAAGGATAATCGGTGGCAATCGAAGCCTTCGGGCCTGGCGGCATAAACGGTTCCCTGAGGCCAGGGATTCAGGTTGCCGGGACCTGCCCTCAATACCAGACTTGCTGCAGACACAGACCGCATGCCGGGGCCGTCTGACCGCAGACCATTTTATCGGTCCCTGCAATCAAAATGGCTACATCCTCCACGGGTCGCCGTCCCAGCCCGACATCAACGAGAGTTCCGACAATCATGCGCACCATATTTTTCAGAAACCCTGAGCCTCTGACGTCGACATAGATAAATTCATCATCGGTAGAGACATCAATGCTGAAGATTTCACGCACTGTGGTCTTGGCCACACAGCTCGACGAGCGGAAAGCCTTGAAATCATGCTGGCCGACCAGAATTTCTGCTGCCGTACGCATCAGAGAAAGGTCTAGATTGCCGCGCCGGTACCAGGCTGAGCGCGCGACGAGGGGGGAGCGAACTTCACCCCGGTAAATCGTATAGCGATACCATTTCCCCCTAGCTGAAAACCGGGCATGAAAATCTGCAGGCATTTCACGCACCTCTTTGATAGCGATATCATAGGGGAGAAAGGTGTTGACACCTTCGCGGAAGGCCTTCAGAGGCAGGTTGGTCTCTGTGTGGAAATGTGCAACCATGCCACGCGCATGAACGCCCGCATCGGTTCTTCCAGATGCATGAACATGCACCTTGTGACCGAGAATCTCTGCCAGGGCCTTTTCAACCACTTCCTGGACAGCGAGACCATTGGGCTGGGTCTGCCAGCCGACATATGCGGTCCCATCATATTCAAGAGTCAATACAATTGTGCGCATGGGTTATCCTGTAAACCAGTAACCGGTCATGATCAGCATCATTGCGGCAACGATACATCGATCGGGCAAAGACAGAGGCCAGATCGGCAGGAGTGCAGAAGGAATTCGACGGGAATTGTCGTTCGCCGCAATCTGATGTGCCATGGTGTCGCCCCTGATCAGCATTCGCTCCGTAAAAGCCTTCATTTTCTTGCAGAATGCTGGCCAACGGCCCATCCATCCCTGGTCTCGCACTGCAGAGCAATCGGCTTCACTTCGTACGGAAAGACGCATCTCTTCACGAACAACCGGAATGAAACCGAGTGCAAGCAGAACAATCTTCTGCCAATCGTCTGTGCGACAGCCCAGCAGGGAAAGTGGCTTTACAAACCATCCAAACGCCGCTGAGAGGTCTTCAATTCTGGTCGTAATCGCCAAAATTGTTGTCGTCGTGGCCGCCAACGCTATTTGCACACAGACAAAAACGCCCAAGGACAGCCCATCAAGTGACAACCAGCTGAGGCCCCACAGGGTGCGACCCGGGGATAAAAGAAGATGCATCAGCAGGGTAAAGAGTAGAAGCCAACGCAACATCGAGCAGACCCGCAAGACGAGCCAGGCATGAGGAGATATCACCAGCAGAGCGCCTGCCGCCACAACAAGGAGCATGGCAAGCTGGATCCAGTCGCTTGCTGCAAAGGTCAGCACGACGAGGGTCAGGGAAGACAGGACCTTGATCCGCGGGTCAAGCCTGTGGATCAGGCTTTGCCCCGGCTGATACAAACCATTTTCAGTCTTCGTGATCAAACTTCAGTCCAAAAAGTTAAGGGGGGCCGTACGGCCCCCCGAGA
>JAFDBW010000034.1 GCA_019313105.1 Deltaproteobacteria bacterium
GCCAGGTGTTAGCGGTGGATGGCGGCATGGGGGCACTGCGGACTTTCAAATAGACACTCATTCCAGCAAGGAGTCTTCATGGTCACTTCAACCGACAGGCAAGACCGGAAGAAAGGAGCCGTCATGGGGATGTACGTGGGCGATGCCCTGGCCATGCCGGTGCACTGGTATTACAACCCGCTGGATATCGAAAAGGATTTCCCGGGGGGGATCAGGACCATGATGGCGGCGCCTGAGCGCCACCCCTCGTCGATCATGGCGGTGCATTCAGTCAGCCATGGCGGCCGCAAAACCGGGGCGGTCAGTGAACCCCGGTGCCAAGTGGTCGGCGAGGTTATTTTAAAGGGCAAGGCGCAGTTCTGGGGGCAGCCGAACCGGCACTACCATCACCGTATGCAAGCCGGCGAGAATACCCTCAACGCGCACTGTGCCCGGCTGTTGATGCGGACCCTGAGCGGGTCGGCAGGAACCTACCATAAGGCGCAGTTCCTCGATGCTTACATCGACTTCATGATCGCTGACCCGCCCAGGCATCCGGACACCTATGCCGAGTCCTACCACAGGGGTTTCTTCGCCAACCTGATCAACGGCAAGCCGAAGGACCGCTGTGGAGCGGTCACCCATGACACCGCCTCGGTTGGCGGCCTAGTCAGCATCGCTCCGATCGTGGTGGCCGCACGTCTCAAAGGCACGCCGCTGGCCGAAGTGCAGGCGATCTGCCGGGAGCATCTGTTTCTGACACATCCGGACGACAGTTTGGCCAGAGTCTGCCGCGATTATGTCGCTCTGCTCGATGCCCTGCTCTGTCGTGACGAACAGCAGTTGCCTGGTCTCCTGTTGCTCGAGTGTGCAAAGACCTCGCTCGGTTTGAACCTGGACAGCCTTGTCGCCGGTGCTGACGACGATTTCGATGTTGTCGGCAGACGCTTTTCCAGCGCCTGCTACATCAGTGAATCGTGGCCGTCGCTGCTCTACCTGACCTACAAGTACCTCGATCGGCCGAAGCAGGCTTTAATCGTCAACACCAATCTCGGCGGCGACAACGTGCATCGCGGTGCCGTCATGGGCGTTCTGCTGGGACTGGCTTCAGGAGAGACGGTTGTCGAGTTGTTTGAACAGCTGACCGCCAGGCAGGAGATCGATGAAGAGATCAACGCCCTCTTGTCGGCAGTGACACAACGCTGAGAGCTTGGCTGCAGGGAGTCACGAAAGGGTCGTTCGCAACAGAGTGTTCCCTGATCTTCTAACACCTTCCTAACCAGATAGTGCGGTAATTTGACGATGACGATATACGGACGATGGTTTTTACTGCTGGCAAGTCTTTTGCTGATCTTTGCGCAAGGCGCGCCGGCGCAAGAAGCACCCCGGGAATTTGCCGCCTGGCTCGCGCAGCTGCGCGTCGACGCCGGTGCGGCCGGCATCTCGCAAAAAACCCTCGATGCAGCCCTGGCCGACCTGGTGGCGCCGGATCCGAAGGTGATCGAACGCGATCAAGCGCAGCCGGAGAAGACCACCTCGTTGAACGATTATGTGACCACCCGGGTCAGCCCTGAGCGCATCGCCGAAGGGCGCTTGATGCTGCGCCGCTACCGCACCTGGCTGGGCCGGGTCGAACGCCAATACCGCGTGCAGAAGCGTTTCCTGGTGGCCCTGTGGGGGATCGAGAGCAGCTATGGCCGTCACACTGGCGGGTACCCGGTCATCCCGGCGCTGGTCAGCCTGGCGTTCGACGAGCGGCGCGGCGATTATTTTCGCCGGGAGCTGATCGAAGCGCTGAAGATCGTCGATGCCGGGCACATCTCGCTGGCACGCCTGAAGGGCTCCTGGGCGGGGGCGATGGGGCCGTTCCAGTTCATGCCGTCCTCGTTCCGCCACTACGCCGTCGATGGCGACGGTGACGGCCGCATCGACATCCTGGGATCGGTCCCCGATGCGCTGGCCTCGGCGGCCAATTACCTGGCCAAAGCCGGCTGGCATAACGATCAGACCTGGGGTCGGCCGGTCACGATGCCGCAACCCTTCGATCGGCAGCTGGCGGGCCTGGATACCCGGCTGCCGTTGTCGCGCTGGCAGGCTCTCGGGGTGCGGCGCAGCAACGGCGCGGCGCTGCCGCGGCGCAACCTGCAGGCCTCGCTGATCCTGGCCGACGACCCGCAAGGGTCGGCCTACCTGGTCTACGACAATTTCCGGACGCTGCGGCGCTGGAACCGCTCCAACTCCTTCGCGGTCGCGGTCGGCACTCTGGCCGACAGCTACCAGCAGCGGCGCTGAGCAGCACCGATGCAGATCGTCGCCTGTGCCGCGGGCACAAAAAAAGGACGCTCGATGCTGAGCGTCCCCTTTGGCCCGGCCCCGGTGCGGGCCGGCAATCGTCCTGCCCCGGTCAGACAACCTCGCTTTTAAGCACCTTCGGTTTAAACTCTGCCTCCTGAACGTTCTTGACCAAAAAGACGATCAAAAGGCTGCTGGCCAGCTTGACCAGCGTCTGTCCCCACATGGCCTCCCAGATCGGCCCGAACGCCAGATAAACGAAGACCACCGAATCGAGCGGTGTGCCGACGATATTGCTGAAGATCGCGCGGCCGCGAAAAGACAGCGGCGTGGCGGTGAACACCGCCCAGTCGAGGCCTTCGGCAACCACGAAGGCGCCGAGGCTGGCCAGCGCTAAAGTTGGCGAGAAGAGCGCCGAGATCGCAGCGGCGGCCAGCATCCAGACCCAGCAGCCCCATTTGCCATAGCGCCTCTGCACCAGGTCTCTGGCCGTGAAAGTGAAGCCCACCGCTGCTGCTCCGGCGGGAAAAGTCAGCCCCGCCACTTCAATAATGCCGAAATTCAAGACCAGCAGGTTGGCGACGACGATTGATCCCAGGTAAAAAAGTGCTTCCAACATGTATGCCTCGCAATGGATCCGGTGTTGTGTCTTAACTCTGACGATAAAGGTCATAATAGTCTGCACAGTGCTTCCGGCGCAAGTCGTGGCAAAAGATTGAACCCGGCCGACAGCACAGCGGTTTCATGTTAAAGTGATCAAACAGAGAGGTGCTGCTATGAATTTCGCCACCCTGCGCAGCGATCTGTTGAGCAAGCCCGGCGCCAGCGAGGACTTCCCCTTCGATGTGCAGACCCTGGTGATCAAGGTCGGCGGCAAGATGTTCGCCCTGCTTGGCATCAACGATGACCCGCTGCGCATCAATCTCAAGTGCGATCCGCTCAAGGCCGAGTTCCTGCGCGAACCTTACCCGGCGGTGCAGCCCGGTTACCATATGAACAAGCGCCACTGGAAAACCGTCGTGCTCGATGGCTCGATTGCCGAGGCTGAAATCCGGTCGATGATCGACGAGTCCTACGAACTGGTGGTAAAAGGGCTTCCCAAATCCCGGCGACCGGGTTAAAACTGTGGCCAAGGAGTCTCCACCATGTATACCGAACCGAAAATCGCCTTGGACTGCCCGTCTTGCGGCGAGTCGATCTACGCGGCACTGTCCTGGTTCAAGCAGGCCTATACAAGCTGTCCGCATTGCCAGCAGGGGCTGGCGGCCGGCCAGTTCGAAGCGCTGGTTGCCGCTCTCGAACAGGCCATGGACGAGAGCATCGATGAGCTGCTCCACGGGCCGGCGAGCGGCGGTTGCTGCGGCAAGAAGTCCGCCGGCCAGGGCGGTTGTTGCAGTGACAAGTCTGACCCCGGCGTCATCTAGTCTACTCAGAGATTCGACAGCCATGCCGCTTTGTGAGTGCCCCAAAACTAGCGGATTGCGGTAGAATGATAGGGTAGAGTTCCAAACAGGGATCGGAGATGTGCAGATGAAAGGCCTTTTGCTTAGATGGCTGATTTTATCCGTTGCCATTATGGTGGCGGCGTACCTGTTCCCCGGCATTCAGGTCAGCGGCTTCGGCTCGGCGTTGGTCGCCGCCCTCGTCCTCGGTATTCTGAATGCGTTTTTCCGCCCGATCTTGATTATCCTGACCCTGCCGATCAATGTCCTGACCCTGGGCCTGTTCACCTTCGTGATCAATGCGTTCCTGTTGCTGATGACATCGGGCGTGGCCGGCGGTCTGGTGGTGGACGGCTTCGGCTCGGCGCTGCTCGGTTCGCTGATCATCAGCGTGGTGAGCTGGCTGCTCAGCTCCTTTATCAACGACCAGGGGCGGATCCAGTCGCTCGACATCGAACTGCGCAGCCGTCATGGCGACCACTGGGAATAACGATGACCGATCTGGTTGACAGGACCTGTGCGGCCTGTCGGGCCGGCGCCCCGCAGGCGACCCCGGAGCAGATCGCGGGCTACCTGCCGCAGCTGCCGGGTTGGCGCATCACGCAGGTCGCCGGCATCAAGCGCCTGGAGAAGGCCTTTCCCTGCAAAGACTTCGCCCGGGCTCTCGCCTTGACCAACCGGATCGGGGCCATCGCCGAACAGCAAGACCACCATCCGGCGATCGTCACCGAGTGGGGCAGGGTGACGGTGTCCTGGTGGACGCACACGATCGCCGGGCTGCATATCAACGATTTCATCATGGCGGCGAAAACCGATCGGATCGTCGCTGCCGGGGAGCCGGTGACGAAATAAGTTGCCTGGTCAGGGCAAGAGTGCTATAGATGCGCGTCGCAACGACCACAGGGGATGGCCCTGTGGTTTTTGTTTTGTCTCAACTGTTTTGCAAGGAACGGCTTTATTAATGATCAGCGCATCAAATATCTGCCTGGCTTACGGCAAGCGGACCATTTTCAATAACGTCAACATCAAGTTCACTCCCGGCAACTGCTACGGCCTGATCGGCGCCAACGGCGCCGGCAAATCGACTTTTCTGAAAATTCTCGCCGGCACTTCGGAGCCGGACAAGGGCGAAGTGGCGATCGGCAAGGGGCTGCGCCTGGCCGTGCTGCGCCAGGACCAGTTCGCCTTCGACGAGGAAGCGGTCTTCAACACAGTGATCATGGGTCACCAGCGCCTCTACGAAGTGATGACCGAGCGCGAAGCGATCTACAGCAAGGGCGAGTTCAGCGAGGAAGACGGCGTGCGCTCCGGCGAACTCGAAGCGGAGTTCGCCGAGATGAACGGCTACGAGGCGGAATCGGAAGCTGCGGTGCTGCTCAACGGTTTGGGAATCTGCGAAGAGCTTCGGCAGAAGAAGATGAAGGACCTGGAGGCCGGAGAGAAGGTGCGGGTGCTGCTGGCCCAGGCGCTGTTCGGCAACCCCGACGTGCTGCTGCTCGATGAGCCGACCAACCATCTCGACCTGAAATCGATCCAGTGGCTCGAGGAGTTCCTCGGCCGCTTTCAGAACACCGTGATAGTGGTCTCTCATGACCGGCATTTTCTCAACCAGGCTTGTACGCATATCGCCGACATCGACTTCGGCACGATTCGCACTTATGTCGGCAACTATGACTTCTGGTACGAAGCGAGCCAGCTGGTGCTCAAGCAGAAGCAGGACGCCAACAAGAAGGCCTCGGATAAGGCCGACGAGCTGAAGGCGTTTATCGCCCGCTTCAGCTCAAATGCCTCGAAGGCCAAGCAGGCGACCTCGCGCAAGAAGCTGCTTGATAAGCTCGATATCGAAGAGCTGCCGGTCTCTTCGCGCAAGTATCCCTTCGTGATGTTCCGGCCAGAGCGCCCCTGCGGCGACATCATCCTCGAAATCAAGGGTTTAAGCAAAGCTGTCGACGGTGTGCCGGTGCTCGACAACCTCGACCTGGTCGTCAACAAGGGCGACAAGATCGCTTTTGTCGGCAGCAGCGTCGCCAAGACCACGCTGCTGCAGATCCTCTCCGGTGAGCTGGAAGCAGACAGCGGCAGCTACCGCTGGGGAGTGACGATCACCACCGCATGCTTGCCAAAAAACAACAGCGCCTACTTCGAAAAAAATCTGAGTCTGATCGAATGGCTCTGCCAGTACGCGCCCCACGAAGGCGAAACCTTTGCCCGCGGTTTTCTGGGCCGCATGCTGTTTTCCGGCGACGAGGCGAGCAAGTCGACCAAGGTCTTGAGCGGCGGCGAGAAGGTGCGCTGCATGTTGGCGAAGATGATGCTGAACAACGCCAACGCGCTGATTTTCGACGAGCCGACCAACCACCTCGACCTGGAGTCGATCACGGCGCTGAACAACAGCCTGATCGAGTTTTCCGGAGTGATCCTGTTCACCTCCCACGACCACAAGTTCGTCGCCACCCTGGCCAACCGGATCGTCGAGCTGACCCCCGGCGGGGTCATCGACCAGGTCATGGATTTCGATGAGTACCTGGCGAGCGCTGAGATCGACGCCCTGCGAGAGCAGCTGGGCTCCGGGGTGAATGACAAGGCTGCCTAGAATTTGGGGGACAGTTACCTTTTAGCTAACCAGGCTGCTGACAAAGTTTATGATAGAGAGGACAACAGATTAACCATCTGTTGTCCTTGTCGTTTCTGCCTTTGTCGTTCCTCTCCCGTTGCCGCAGCCGGTAAGGCATTGGGGTGTGTTTCTTTGCTTACTTTCTTTTGCACAAGCAAAGAAAGTAAGGCGGCGACAGGGGCCGCCCCCCCCCCCTGCATCCACTTGCATTGATTGATGGTTTACCGGTTGCGCCCGGCAGGCGCCCTACTTTTCTTGCCGGCCAAGAAAAGTAGGCAAAAAAGGCCGAAGCCCTCCGTTTCCCCGCCATAGCGCTTCGCCCTATGGCGGGTTCCCTCAAGCCACGAAATCAATCCGGCGAAGAAAAAAACTCGGCTGACGCCTCAGACAGTTTTTCTTCGTTTAGCCGGATTAATTTCATTCTGTTCGGCGACACTCAAAGGGAGGGAAAGGCAAAAGCAAAAAATAAGAGAAGAGCAACAGATGAACCACTAAAGATAACGTTCCCTTTTTTCTTTGAAATCAATCAAAAGAGGTAACGGTCCCTCTTTTTCGATGTTAGAATTCTTCTGGTTGTACCGCAGGACTGATTGCCACACGCAACTGAAGGAGAAGGGGTCATGTCCGACTATCTGTTCCGCCGCCTGTTTCTGGCCGCTCTGCTGGTCCTGCCGCTGCTGACCGCCTGCAGCAGCGCCCAGTACGCGGTCATGGAAAAGTTCGGCATCCACAAACGCGAGATCCTGGTCGACCGGGTCGAGGACGCCCGGGACAGCCAGGAGGAGGCCAAGCAGCAGTTTGCCTCGGCGTTGGAGGAATTCAGTGCGGTGCTGAACTTTCAGGGCGGCACTCTGGAGGAGAAGTACACGCAGCTGAACACAGAGCTCGAAGCCAGCGAGGAGCACGCCCGGGACGTTAGCAAGCGGATCGACGAGGTCGAAGATGTCGCCGAGGCGCTGTTCGATGAATGGGAAGACGAGCTCAAGCTCTATTCGAGTGACAGCCTGCGTCGTTCCAGTGCCGAAAAACTGGAGCAGACGCGCAACCGCTACCAAAACCTGATGAAGGCCATGCGTCGCGCCGAGGCCAGGATCGAACCGGTCCTGACACCGCTGCGCGACCAGGTGCTGTACCTGAAGCACAACCTGAACGCCCAGGCGATTGCTTCGCTGCAGAGCGAACTGG
Source organism: Deltaproteobacteria bacterium (assembly GCA_019313105.1). Taxonomy (GTDB): domain Bacteria; phylum Desulfobacterota; class Desulfuromonadia; order Desulfuromonadales; family BM103; genus JAFDBW01. The sequence continues at coordinate 7,513 of JAFDBW010000034.1, forward strand.
GCCGCGTCGAAGGTGATGTCTCGAGCCTGATCCGCGAGATGGAAGCGGCGATTCGCGAAGCCGACGCCTTTATCGTCAGCCTGGAAAAGTAGATTCCGCTTGAAAACCTACCTGAAACTTTTTGCCGTGGCCTTTTTCTGGGGCGGCACCTTTGTCGCCGGACGTTTCCTGGCCGGCAACGCGCACCCGGTGTCCGCGGCCTTTTTTCGTTTTGCGATTGCTTCGGTTTGCCTGCTGCTGGCGGTCTGGAAGACCGAGGGCCGCCTGCACAAGCTGGATGCTCGGCAGGCTCTGGCGGTTGCTGCGCTCGGCCTGACCGGAGTGTTTGCCTACAACCTGTTCTTCTTTAACGGCCTGACCCTGATCGGAGCCGCCCGAGCCGCGCTGATCATCGCCCTGAATCCGGTCGCCATCACCCTCTGCTCGGCACTGATCTACCGCGACGCCCTGCCGCTGAGCCGGTTGATCGGCATTCCTCTTTCAGTGGTTGGCGCACTGGTGGTGATTACCCGGGGGCACCCGCTGCAGATCTTGAGCGGCGGTATCGGCCGCGGCGAACTGCTGATCTTCGGCTGCGTGCTGTCCTGGACGCTCTACTCGGTGATCGGCAAGACGGCGATGCGCGGGCTCTCGCCGCTGGCGGCGGTCTGCTGGTCTGCAATTGCCGGGACGCTGCTGCTGTCGATTCCGGCGCTCTTCTATGGCAGCCTGGCGGAAGCGAGCCATTTTTCCTGGATGGCCTGGCTCAGCATCGGCTACCTCGGCCTGTTCGGCACCGTGGTCGGCTTCCTCTGGTATTTCGAAGGGATTCAGAAAATCGGCCCGTCGCGTGCCGCCGTGTTCATCAACTTCGTACCGGTCAACGGCGTGCTCCTAGCAACCCTGCTGCTCGGTGAACCGCTCGATATCTCCCTGCTCGGTGGCGGACTCCTGGTGGTTTGCGGCGCCTACCTGGCCAATGCGCCGAAACCGCTCTTCTGGAGATCAAGTTAAATTCGGGGCCCTTCGATTGCCCCATCTATCGCAGTGCCGTTGAAACCTGCTAAAATTTAATGGCACGATTGACTGTTTCACGACAAAGGGAAGCGCCATGTACAAGATCATTACCCATCCCGGCAGTTCGCATAAGGACGATTTCCTGGCAACCTGTGTGTTGCTCGCCGACCTTGGTGACGCCGAAATCTATCGACGCGAAGCGACCGATGCGGACCTGGCCGACCTGAACACCTACGTGGTGGACGTCGGTTTTGAATATGCCCCCGAGCGCCGTAACTTCGACCACCACCAGGATTGCTCGCTGCCCTGCGCCTTTCATTTGGTCATGCAGCACCTGGGCCTGCATGATGCCGCGATGCAGATCTTTGCCTGGTATCCGCATATGAGCATGATGGATGTGCGCGGGCCGCACCGCACAGCCAACCACCTCGGCGTCGATACCAGCGTGCTGTTTGCCTCCTCGTCGCCGATCGACGGCTATATCCTGTCGACCTTTTCCGGTGTCGCGTCGCTGCACCGCGAGGACCCTCTTTATCTTCTGATGAAGGCGCTCGGCCAGGACATGATCGACCTGGTCGAGCGCAAGACGAAGCGCCTCGAGCAGCTCAAAGCAGAGGCCAGGGTGCTTCCGGTCAGGCATCTGAAAACCGTCTTCAGCGACATCAGCGAGGACCCGAAGCTGGCCATGGAGCTGTATCTGCGGTTTCTTGATGATGAGCTGGTGGTGATGAGCATCACCCCCTCAAACCGCGGTGACGGCTGGGAATTCCTGCGGCTTGGCGACAACACGATCGTCGACTTTCGGGCGATTGCCGATGACCCGGAGGTGCGCTTTGTCCATACCAGCGGCTTCCTGGCCAAAACCCGTACCCGCCTGCCGATGGAGCAGGCCGTCGAGCTGGCCTGCCGGGCCATCGACGGGGAGATGTAAAGATAAAGGATTCTTTGATCCAGCCCCGGTGTTATCTTGACAGCCGCTCCAGGTCAACTAAAGTTGGAACTGCAGACGACTGACCCGTTCCAGGGAGGAACCCATGAATGTATTCGATTTTGCGATGGAGATGGAGGACAATGGCTATGTTTATTACTCAAACCTGGCAAGAACGGCTACACTTCCGGGGCTGAAGACGATTTTCAGCAGTCTCGCCGAGGATGAGCGCAAGCATTTCAAACTGTTCCGCGAACTCAAGGCTGGCAACGATGAGTGGACCATGGCCGAAACAAAAACGCTCGTGACAGCGAAAAACGTCTTTTCGCTGCTCCCCAGGAGTGAGGATCTTAGCGAAATCTCCGGGGTCCTGCCGGCTTACAAGCATGCCATGCAGCTTGAAGCCGACAGCTTCCGATTCTACGAGGACGCTGCTGAAAAGGAGAGCGACCCCAAAGTCAAGGCGATGCTGCTGAAGATCGCCGGCGAGGAACACCAGCACTTCAACATCCTTGAGAACCTCTACAATTTCGTCAATGCTCCCAATCAGCACCTCGAGTGGGGAGAATTCAGCAATCTCGGCGAATTCCGCCAGTACGGCCGGGATATCGATATCTAGCTGAATTCGGGCCGTTTCCTTAAAAGGTGGGTGCCATGACCGGCAAATCCTTTTCCGTCCGGATCTTCCTCCAGGACGGCCACGCCAACGGCGTCAGAATCGTCTCCCGATCGAAGTGGTCCGGCCGCGGCATCGTGATTCCCCGAGGTTGCCTTGCCGAAGAGCTGGGACGTGCAGAGCTCAGCGCTCCCGGAGTCTACCTGTTGACCGAAACCGGTGTCGGTGCGGCCCGGTCGACGCTGTGCATCGGCGCCGCCGATCCGGTCTGCGACGGGCTGGCACGGCACGCCACCGACGATCAAAGCTGGTCGATGGCGGTGGTCTTCACCTGCAAGGAGAACAACCTCAATTTAGGACAGTGCCAGTCGCTCGCAGCACGCCTGCTGCCGCTCGCCCGAGGTGCCGACAAAGCCGAAATCATCAGCGCGGACTGTTCTGAACAGCCGCCGTTGAGTCCTGCGGAAAGTGCTGCAGTAGAAATCTTCCTGGATCATATGCTGGGGCTTTACCCGTTGTTCGGAGTCAACGCTTTTGAAAAATAAATAGTGTCACGGCACGCCGGATGACAATCGTAATCCAGTCGCCTGCGCTTTGTTTTCCCGCTTGTTTCGACAGCGGTGCCTGCAGTATGTTCGGTAACTTTAAAGCGATTGACATGATGGAGTCTTTTTTCGGTATAGGTGCTCCAAAGATCAACAGCACCAGAAACGCATTCCCGAGGAGGTTGACAGATGAACAGGTTATGGTGGTTGCTATGCTGTACGTCCCTGGTGCTTGTTGCCTGTGCCACGACCGACGTCGAGAGTGTCTGGAAAGATGAAACCAGGATAGAAAAGCTCGACAAGGTTTTTGTCCTGGCTGTCGTCAAGAACCCGACCTACCGGGATTCAATAGAGTATGGCATTGTTAATATTCTTAACGGCGAGACGCTTCGAGCGGTCCCGACCCTTGATTCCTTCCCGAATATTGATCAGATTGATAAAGACAAAGCGTCCCGAATGAGTAAAGAGTATGGCATCGATGGCGTCCTGCTTGCCCGTCTTGTTGATCGCAAGGTGGAAACGGTCTATGTCGGTGGCCCATCCTACTACGATGGCTTTTACGGAAACCGTTACAGGGGTGGCTGGTACAATTACTACGGCGCCGGCTACAATGCATTCAACGCCCCAGGCTATGTTACTGAAAACTATATCTCGACAGTTGAAACAGTCATTTACGACATTGCTACGGACAAGGTTTTATGGTCGGCGATCACCGAAACGCGCGAAAATGTTCCGTCCAAAGCTATCGCCTCCTACCTCGAGACGATCAGCAAATCGCTGCAGGAGAGCGGACTGTTCTGAGCGCCGCTGTTGAGACGCCTCCGCCACTCGGGGGGTTATGCGACCGGTGCTTTGCATAACAACCAGCAAAACCAAAAAGGCCTGTGGTGTTTTCACTGCAGGTCTTTTAAAATCAAGGGCTGCGTAACAGGACGATCTCGAATCCTGCCCTGCAGGAATTGAAGAACATTCATTCGTTCAGCCGCCTTGTATTTAATTTTCCGGCGAGCTTGTTATAATAATCAATCACTTGCCACTCAATGGAGGTTCTCTAGTGCTTCGCAATACCCGTACAACCATCCTGAACTCCGGTACGCCGGACGAAAAGCGCGCCGAAATCCTCGATTACTTTCACAAGACCTACAGTATCGACGAGCAACTCTACGAGACGCTCGCCGATGATGCCGCATTCTACCTGCGCGCAGAGCCTCTGCGCCATCCACTGATCTTTTACCTCGGTCATACGGCAGTTTTCTACATCAACAAGCTGATCGTCGCCAAGGTTATCGAGGATCGGATCAATCCGCGCTTTGAATCGATGTTCGCCATCGGTGTCGACGAGATGTCCTGGGATGATCTCAACGACGAGAATTACGATTGGCCGACCGTCGCCGAAGTCAAGGCCTATCGCGACCAGGTCCGGCAACGGGTCAGCGACGCTATTGAAGCGCTGCCCTTGACAATGCCCATCGACTGGGATAACCCGTTCTGGGCGATCATGATGGGGATCGAGCATCAGCGCATTCACCTGGAAACCTCTTCCGTAATTATTCGCCGGGTACCGATCGACCAGGTTCGACAATTACCCCTTTGGGACATCTGCACTGATACGGGTGCTGCGCCACAAAATCAGCTTCTTGAGGTGCCTGGAGGTGAAGTCCGGATTGGCAAAAGCAGAGCCCATCCCCTTTACGGATGGGACAATGAATTCGGCCGGCACTGCTTCACGGTTGAAGATTTCGCTGCCAGTCAATACCTGGTTTCCAATCGTGAATTCCTGGAATTTGTCGACAGTGGCGGCTACCAGGAACAAGCATACTGGACGGAAGAGGGCCGGCGTTGGCTGCAGTTCAGCAAGGCCACGCAGCCGCTTTTCTGGATCAAGGATAATGCCGGCTATCGTTTTCGCAACATGGCCCAGGAAATTGACATGCCCTGGGACTGGCCGGTCGAGGTCAATTACCTGGAGGCCAAGGCTTATTGTAACTGGCTGGCGACAAAAACCGGCCAGCCGGTTCGCCTGCCCACCGAGGATGAATGGTACCTGCTGCGCGATCGGCACGAGATACCCGACCAGCCCTACTGGGACAAGGCTCCAGGTAATATCAACCTCGAACATTGGGCCTCATCGTGCCCGGTCAACCGCTTTGCTTTCGGTGATTTTTATGACCTGATCGGCAATGTCTGGCAGTGGACTGAAACCCCGATTACCGGCTTTGACGGCTTTGAGGTGCATCCTTACTACGACGATTTTTCCACTCCGACTTTTGATACCCAGCACAACCTGATCAAGGGCGGATCATGGATCTCGACCGGCAACGAGGCGACGCGTGATTCGCGTTATGCTTTCCGCAGGCATTTCTTTCAGCACGCCGGATTCCGCTACGTTGCTGCCGAACAGGTCATCGCGGAACCGAAAGCGATGTACGAAACCGACGATGCCGTTGCCCAGTATTGTGATGCCCATTTTGGGCCGGACAAGTTTGGCATAGCCAATTTCCCCAAACAGCTCGCCGAAATCTGCGTGTCGGCAATCGGCGAACGACCGATGAAACGGGCCATGGATATCGGCTGCGCCGTTGGTCGGACCAGCTTCGAACTGTCAAGATCGTTCGACTTTGTCACCGGGATTGATTTTTCCGCCCGTTTTATCCGGATAGCGCACCAGCTGCAGGATAAGGGTCTGATTCATTACCAGCTCACCGAGGAGGGCGAAATCGTCTCCTTCCACGAGAAACGCTTGAGTGAATTCGGGCTTGAGGGGCTGGGTGAAAAAATAGAGTTCGTCCAGGGAGATGCACACAATCTCAAGCCGCAGTTTTCCGGTTACGACCTGGTTCTGGCGGCAAACCTGATCGACCGGCTGTACGACCCGAAACGTTTCCTGTCGAGCATCCACGAGCGGATCAATTCATGCGGGCTGCTGGTGATCGCCTCACCTTACACCTGGCTGGAAGAGTATACGGTCAAGGAGAACTGGGTCGGCGGGGTGCGCCGTGCCGGGGAGCCTTTTACGACGCTCGAAGGCCTGGAGGAGCAGCTCGGCAAACAGTTCAGAAGACTCGGCGACCCGCGTGATGTGCCTTTCGTGCTCCGTGAAACGGCGCGCAAGTTCCAGCATACAATCGCACAGTTGACGATCTGGGAGAAGCACTCCTAATGTCATCGACTTTTGATGTCGATAAGGCCCGGCGCGACACCCGGGGCTGTGAACAGCTGATCCACTTCAATAATGCCGGGGCGTCCCTGCCACCGGTCCCGGTCGCCGATGCTCTCTACGAGTACCTGCACGAAGAGGAAATGCGCGGCGGCTATGAGACCATGGCAAGGTGCGCTGACGCATTGGCGAACTTTTACTCTGCCGCGGCCAGACTACTCAACTGTACCTCTTCTGAAATCGCATTCTGCGACAGCGCCACCCGGGCCTGGAGCGCCGCTTTTTATGCCCTGGATCTGCAACCGGGTGATTGCATCCTCGCTGGCTGCAGCGAGTACGGCAGCAACCTGGTTGCCTTCCTGCACCTGGCCCGTCGTCGTGGGGTTGAGATTGCCTGGGTGCCGGATGACGAGCATGGACAGATCGACGTCACGGCTTTAGAACAACGGATCGATTCCCGGGTCCGGCTGATCTGTCTGACCCATATCCCTTCCGGCGGCGGGCTGGTCAACCCGGCAGCGGCCGTTGGCCGGGTAGCGAAAGCCTCGAATGTTCCCTACCTGCTCGACGCCTGCCAGTCGCTCGGGCAGATGCCGATTGACGTTGAGCAAATCGGTTGCGATATGCTCTGTGGCACCGGGCGTAAATTTCTACGCGGTCCGCGCGGTACCGGCTTGCTCTATGTACGCAAGTCGCTGCTTGAGCAACTCGAACCGAGTCAGCTCAACCACCATGCTGCTGAACTAATCAGTATCGGCACATATCGGTTGCGCGAGGATGCGAGACGGTTTGAATGCTGGGAGCGCAGCTGTGCCGGCCAGGTCGCTTTGGGCGTGGCGATTGATTATGCGCTTGGCTGGGGACTTGACGCCATCAAGCAGCGCATCGGCCTGCTCGCTGCGGAGCTGCGTTGCCGGTTGGCCGATATCGATGGTGTTGCAGTTGCTGACCAGGGTGTCGAACAATCTGGCATCGTCACACTGTTTGCCGAGCAGGTTCCTGCCGACCGCTTGCAGCAGCAGCTGATGTCACGTGGCATCAACACCTCGCTGGTGCCTTTTTCTGCCAATCCGGTCAGTGCGGCAAATCGCGGTCTGCCGCCGTTGCTGCGAGCGTCGCTGCACTATTACAATAGCCTGCAGGAGATCGACAGATTCATTGCTGAACTCGAGCAGGCTTTGTAACGGGTTGTTCCTGCCACACAGCGTTACATCTATACCGCGATCTGTTTGGAAGTCTATGGGGCTTTCTTTTTTGCACGCCTTAGATAGGTCAGCCATATAATTCCGCCGGACAGAACAATCCCGATCATGACCCAGAGTTCGATCTGCTTGATGTGCCCTAAGGCAATTTCCAGGGCGTGGCCGAAAAAATATCCAGCTAAACCGATGGCAACCGACCAAACCAGGGCGCCGATAATATTCAGGGGCACGAACTTTCTGGCCGGAACATTTGCGATCCCGAGCGTGAAAGGGATCACTGTCCTGAGGCCGTAGAGGAACCTGAAGCTCAAAATGATCAGAATTCTATGCTGATCGATCATTTGCCTGGACTTGTCGATCTTGGATTGCCATTGAGGCCAGTGGTTTAACACCGTTTGACTGTGTTTGCGACCCAGGAAATAGAATAACTGGTCACCAAAAACTGTGCCGATGAAAGCCGATATGATGACCAGAGAAAGGTCAAGGTAACCCCGGTGGGCGGCAAAACCGCCGAGGATCAAAATGGTTTCACCTTCCAGGAAGGTGCCGATCAATATGGCCAGGTAGCCGAAATGCTCTATATAGGACTCCATAAATTATGTAGATCTTTTCCCAATCAACCAATCGAACGCCGACTGCTTGTCGATGAAGGGGAAATGCCTGACCTCGGCTTTGACGAAATGACTCGCGACTTGCGGCAGGATGGAGAGAAAACTGCTGTCGGTTACTGCGGCGACCCTGTCAATTCTGGTATGATGCGCTTTGACAAAGCGCAAGTGTGAGATAAGGGCGGCGAAATCCTGCCAGCCGGGGAAGGCCTCCGCTTCGATTAGCAACCCTCTCAGCGGCCCATGTTCTTCTAAAAAAGGATCGACGACCTCCGCCAGTTGAGCGAAGTCTTCAGCTTCCAGTTTTCCTTCAGGAGAAACCGTCAGGATCCTATTTTGCTTCATCCAGGTTGAACTTTATCATAGCGTTTTCCCTTCTCCAATCCCACCTTGGCCATTTGATTTATATGCTCTTCCAGGTCAAGTTGATACAGGTCGTTGGCCGGAGAATGTCTGGTTGTGAAGGTATATTCTTTCGGCATGGAGATTCTCGCTCTTTCGCGCATTGGTCATTCGGTTTTTAACTCTCTGAGAGGGCAATGATGCGGACATCGACGATCAGCTTGGGAGGTGATCCGGATGGACCGATAAAGCTTCCTGCCACCGGGGGGACGGCCTCGGGATGGCGGGATACGGCGACCGGAATATGCCGGCGCCCCGCGACCTCGCCATTGGTCGGGTCGAACCCTTTCCAACCGGCCCCCGGGAGATACACTTCGGCCCAGGCATGGGTCGTCGCAGACCAATGCTCTGTCGCGGGTGCGTGGGCATAGCCGCTGATAAAGCGACTCGCCAGGCCCAAGTAACGGCAGGTCTCGACAAACAGGGTGGCAAAGTCGCGGCAGGAGCCTTGCCCCCAGGCCAGCGTCTGCCCGGGTGTTTGTACTCCCTGTTCTTCACGGGAAAAGTAGGTAAATCGCCCGGCGATGGCTTTATTGATCTGGTCGAGCAGCGCATAGGTCTGCATGACGGGCTGGCCCAGGCCCAGCAGGTCCAGCCAGTTACGGATAGCGTCCTCATCACCGGGATAGACCGGTTGCAAAAAGGGGAGCAGATCCACTCTGTCCATCGGCACATAGTGGAAGGGATAGTTAACGGCGTAGTCTTCAAAGAGAAAATCGAAAGGGTTTTCCACGTAGTGCTGGATGACCACTTCACTGGTAATGGAGAGGAACTGGGTCGGCTCCTGGAAATCGACCACCGCCGCCGCATTATCCTGCGCATCCCGATGCCACTTCACCATGTGGTTGGTGGGCGTGATCGTCAACAAGGACGATTCGACATGTACCTCCGGGCCCTCTCGGGGCCGCAGCAGGAGCCGATGCGGCAACAGCGTCACAGTACTGGAAAATTGGTATTCCGTCAGGTGTGTAATCTTCAGTCGGCGCATGTCGATAACCCTCTATTCCCTTCGTGTCTGCGGAAAAACTGAACACCCCTGCCAGCTATTAAATGGTCTGGTCTTCACTCATCATCTGCGCTAACCGGCGGCAAAGCTTCAGAATCTCAGCCTGGTGTTCCTGCTCTTTTTGGCGGAGTTTTTGCTCCATTTCATCAAGCTGACGTTCCATTGTCTTGACTCGCTCCCGGTAGCGCAGCACGAAATCTATCGCCTCCAGGGCAAGCCCCATATCTTCATGCAGGTAGCGGATGAGTTTAAGTTTACTGACATCCGCTGCACTCAAGCCCTTTGCGCCATGCAACATCGTATGCGCAGTGACCAACTCTTCATGCTCACATTGGCGAATGAACTTCTCTGAGACTCTTGTCATGCGGGCTACAATCCGATATTCGTACAAAGCATGAGGATCATTGCAGAAAAGCGCGATCGGGTATTTCTTCATAGCCTTCTCCTCACCAGTCCGCTGGAATGGCACAACTGGTTACCAACGATTCTTTTAATGCATAGACTTCCATTGCTTTAGCAGTTCCTTTTCTTTCGCGGTCAGCTTTTGCGGCAGAACGGTTTCCACGGTGATATACAGATCGCCGCGTTGGTCGGGGTGCTTGATTTTCGGCATCCCTAAACCGCGCAGCTTGAAGACCCGTCCATTTCTTGTTTCCGCTGGGATAGGCAGGTTGATCTTGCGGTCGATACCGGAAACCGAGAGCTTGCCGCCTAACAACATGGTGAACAGGTCTGCTTGAACCGTGGTCTTCAGATCATCGTTATCACGCAGGAACCGTTTGTCGGGCAAAACTTCAATAGTCAGATAAAGATCTCCCGATCCCCCTCCTCCAGTGCCAGCCACCCCCTGTCCCTTAACCCTGACACGGGATCCGGTTTTCACCCCGCGAGGAATTTTTACATCAATCTTGCGACCATCCTCCCATTGTAACGATCGCTTGGTCCCGTGGAAGGCCTCATTGAGGCTCATTTGAAGGGGATGTTCGAGGTTCTCTCCGTTTCGCGGCCGCTCCTGATGATAAAATCCTTGGCTGACCCTATCTTCAGGGCTTTGCTGCCGACCGCCGCCAAACAGATTCGTGAAAAAATCCGAAAATCCGCCGCCAGCACCAAACAGCTCTTCAAATTCCTCGGGAGAGACCGTTCGATAACTGTAGTTCTGATTGCCTGCTGCCGCACGCTCTCCCCAGTTGAAGTCTTCGGGCTTTCCTCCGCTTTTCTGGTACTGTTGCCACTGGGAACCAAGGCGATCGTAATGTTGACGTTTTGCGGGGTCGGAGAGCACTTCGTTCGCCTCGTTGATATCCTGAAATTTCACTGCCGCATCGCGGTTTCCCGGATTGACGTCAGGATGATATTTCCGCGCCAGCTTGCGGTAGGCTTTTTTGATCTCCTTCGCGTCCGCTTGACGATCTACCCCCAGGATACCGTAGTAATCCTTATACTCCATGCGGTCTCCATTTCGTCTCACCCGGAAGGGTTCGTCTGCCAAGGCTAACAACCGATCTTTGGATCCGATCCAGATTTACGAATCAACTTGATGCGATCAGCACCTGCGCCGGACGTAACAGTTTGCCGCTGAGCAGATAACCCTTTTTCTCGACTCTTACTATGGTGTTGGGGGCGACGCCGGGATACCGGACCACCCCTATGCTTTCGTGCAATCTGGAGTCGAAAGGTTGGCCCAGGGCGTCCATCTCTTCGACATCATATTTGGCAAAAAATTTCCCCAGAAGGCTTCGGATCATTTCGATCCCCTGCAAGATATTCCGGCTATCATCGTCGGGCGAAGTATGCAGCAAGGCGAGGTCAAGACCGTCCGCAACGGGTAAAATGTCTCTCAGCAGCGTCTCCTTTTGTGCATCGACTTCCTGAGCAGAGGAGCGTGCCAGACGTTTTTTGGTGTTCTCCAGGTCGGCAAGCTGGCGCAGATATCGCTCTTTCCAGGCAACCGCCTCATCCGGCAACCGTATATCGGTTCCCGGATCCATCTCCCCGGGGGGGCTGGTATTTATTGGACTCTCATCGGCCATCGTCACACCACTTCAAGCCTTTATAAAATGTACCTCTCGCCATCAGAAATCTAGGCTCACCATATTTAGTGCGTTCTCTTTTTCAATTATGGCAGGTGCCCTGTAATTAGCAAAAAACAAGCACATCATACCGTTTTTAAAATCGGTGCTAGACAATAGGGCTCAAAATAACTTCTTGGAATTCTATCGTGCTGGCAAGCAATGAGAATCATCAATCCATGAAATATGATACCCGTCAACTATTTGAGCTGGTGATTGCTCTATTGCAAATAACGGGATGAGAATGCATGGAATCACACCGGCAAAAAAATGTCCGAAAGGGGCGGAAAAAAGATCTGACCCATAAAAAGATCACGCCTTGAGTCGATGGCTCCCCGAGTTGGACTCGAGCTATTCACGCCAGTTTTTGTCCTGACATTTAAGAAAAAAGCCCCACAGTCAAGAGGGGGAAGACTGCAGGACTAAAAGTCACAGGACCGTTTGGTGGGAGTCCTGTGAGGTATGGAGGAATCTAAGTGAATTTTAACGTGCAAACAATGCCTGTCAATTGCACGACAGAAAGATACCAAATGAAAGACCAATGATCACCAGAGTGGTTACAGGTGGCAAGCTTTTTATCTAGAAGAATATGTTCATTAATTGAAATGCCAATCACCTTTGTTAGCTTTATGAATATAAAGGAGGTTTATATGTTTACTAAAATATTTGTGGTTTTTTACAGCCTGTATTCTCATGTTTACCAACTAGCTGAAGCCGTGGTGGAAGGCACGAAAAAAGTCAAAGAAACTGAAGTTAACTTAATCCAGGTTCCTGAGTTGATGCCTGAAGAGGTTTTGGAAAAATCAGGGGCAAAGGAGACCAGGGAAAGTTTTTCCCACGTACCGATTATTACTCCTGATCAATTAGGAGATGCTGATGCCATCATTTTTGGAACCCCAACACGATTTGGCAATATGACAGCACAAATGCGTAACTTCCTTGATCAAACCGGTGGGCTATGGATGAAAGGGGGCCTAATAGGTAAAGTTGGCAGTGTCTTCACCTCTACGGGAACGCAACACGGGGGCCAGGAAACAACCATTACCAGTTTCCATACAACTCTATTACACCATGGGATGATTATCGTAGGAGTGCCTTACAGTGAGCAACGCTTGATGAATATGGATGAGATAACAGGAGGCACACCTTATGGCGCATAAATTCTAGCAGGTGCAGATGGGAGCACGCAGCTAAGTGAGAATGAGTTAGAAATTGCAAAATTTCAAGGACGCCATGTAGCCGAGATTACCCAAAAACTTAAAAACTGAATGAATACCCCTGCAAACAAGAAAACGGCCACCTGGAAACAGATGGCCGTTTTTCATTCTATAAGGCGTGACTTTTGGGAAGATAGAAATCAATCGTTCCTGTTAATGATGCCCCTCCTCGCCACCTTTTGCCAGCCCGGGGAAGCGCTCTGCGGCAAACTTGCTGTGGCAAGAAACACAGGCGGCATTCATCTTGTAATAGTAGAAATTTACCACATCAGCATTCTTCATCTCTGCTGCGTGGGCAAGCATCCCCGCTGACTTGTGGAAGTCTATGTCCATCTCTATGAACTGCTGTGGAAGCACCCGGTGCAACTCCTCCTTCTGAGCCTCCGTCAGTTTCTGCTTGAGAATAAAGCTCTCCTTGATCTTCTGGCCGAGGGTCGAAACCTTGTCCCACTCTCCCGCAGCGATGGCCGGAACCATATCCATCATACCTTGCTGGATCAATCCCATCTCTTGGTTGAGAAGGGCAAGCAGACTGGGAGAAAGTTGAACCCCGTGAGACTTCTGCGATTCCATGTGGTGCGCACGCTCGGCATCCGGCTGCGTTTTGTCTACATGATGCTCATGACTGGCAGCCAGCACAACCTGGGGAAAGCAGAAGAGGATGGCAATGATGATTAGGCCAAATTGTTTCAACAACGGCATAGGGTGACTCCTGAAATGGAAGGAATGTTTAAGTGTGGCCTGAAATTTTAGCAAAGAAAAGCATCTTAGCAACAAAGCACTGGCCGAGCGATTAAGCCGACGAAGATCAAACCCTGGTAGCCATGGTTTTGTCATCTTAAATTACTCTATCAATAAGAAACCATATTTCGTATCAGAAGTCGTGAATAACAGGGATACCATTCACTTTAAAGCCAGCCCATAGTTCCATACATGTTAAAATATGCAAAATGAAAGTCATTGTTCGAGCCTCCCGTTTTTCCCGGGGGGAGGGGGTTCGGCCAGCAATTTAACCCTCTATCGTCTTTAGGAACGTACTGATATGAGCAACGAAACTTTTTGGGAAAGCATCAACTATTACTATAAGGATTTTGTGTTATTCAAAATCCAGAATGTCGGTATTACAATCAGTCACCTGGCGGTTGCCGTCTTTGTCATCCTCATGTCTTTGGTTGTGTCGAAGATTGTTCGTTCATCTCTTCGTAATCAAGTGTTTAAAAAACTAAACATTGATGAGGGCTTGGAATATACACTCCTTCGTTTAGTTCATTTTTTGGTCCTGTTTGTCGGCATCTATATTGGTTTCATTACGGTCAACATTCCTCTTGGGGCTATTTTGGGCCTTTTCGCCGTTATCGGTGTCGGGATTGGTTTCGGCCTGCAAAACCTAACATCGAATTTCATCAGCGGCATCATCCTTCTCCTTGAGAGGCCTGTTAAAATCGGAGACAGGCTTGAAATCAGCGGTGTATGGGGTGATGTTAGGCAGATCAATTTAAGGACCACGTTGATTGAAACACCAGACGGTATTTCTGTTATTGTGCCTAACTCAAAACTTCTTGAAAACGAGCTCGTCAACTTTAGTTACGGAAATCCGACGATTCGTCTGCAGGTTCCGGTAGGTATTGCTTATGGCTCAGATTGTCAAAAAGCAGCAAAGATTTTGGTTCAGGTCGCAGTGGACAATAAACGGGTTCTGACTGGACCTAAACCGAAAGCATGGTTTCGTTAATTTGGTGATTCCTCTTTGAATTTCATGCTGTTGTTTTGGATCCCCAATGCTGCTCATAAATATGATGTCATCAGTGAAATCAACCATGCAATCGATGCGGGTTTCCGGAAACATGGTATTGAGATACCGTTCCCGCAAAGAGATTTACATCTGCGCTCTGTAGATGGGACAATTCGTTTTCGTCAAGAAAATGATTAAAAAGTGTCAGGAGTGTCGTTTTGTATGTGAAACCAAGTGTCGTCTGAAAATTTCTGCCAAAAAAGAACCCCAAAGCTAAGGAGGTGGAAGCAATGGGGCAAATGGTTTTGAGGAGGTTATGAAGAAGTTTTTTTAGTCTCTGAGTTGTCTGCCACAACAACTCTTTTATGATTTGTAGAGTATCGGAGAAAGACAAGAAAATATACGTGTGAACCCGTAAAAATTGAGTGACGGATTCACGAAAATGGACTGTGCTTAGGCACAGGTGAAGAAACAAAAGGTCACCCAAATTGTTCCCCGGTGACCTTGATTATTCGCGGATTAAAACGCTTCCTAAATGTGTCGATCAATAACAGGCAGATCCTCCTCTCGTAGCCTGCGCGTTGCGATAAAAGTCATAATCCGCGAAGTACAAGTATTACCATGATGGCTCAAGCAAGTTACTTTCAATGAAATTACGAATGGCATGTAGTTCACCCAGAGAGATATCAACAAACTGGACTCCCATACCGGGAGGCCAGTCTAACTTTACCTGCTTCTGAGGAGAATTGACCCAGGCGACATTTGCACTGCAAATAATCTCTTTTACGTGGCTTGTAAGCGAAAAACGAAGGGCCAATGACTCACTTACCTCAAGGGGTTTCTCAGTCTTGATGAAAAAGCCTCCCGAACTGATATCAATGCTGTACCCAATCAAAGATGATGCGTCATTCTCACCATACTGAACTTTGATTTCAGCCTGATAACGTTTACGGCGAAGTGGGAGCCGCAATTTTTTTTCAACCTTCTTCAAAAACTCTGTACGGTTGATCGGCTTAAGTAATATCTCATCGCAGCCGGCGTTGCGACATCGATCCTGATCTTGTGGACGCCCCCCGCTTGCAACCAACATGACCGCAGTATCATGTAGACTCGGGTCCTGCTTGATGGCATGGCAACACTCGGCTCCATCCAATTCCGGCAAATTCAGATCCAGAATAACGATATTGGGACGATGCTGACGAGCAAGTTCCAAGGCTTCATTACC
Source organism: Deltaproteobacteria bacterium (assembly GCA_019313105.1). GTDB lineage: Bacteria > Desulfobacterota > Desulfuromonadia > Desulfuromonadales > BM103 > JAFDBW01. The sequence goes on from JAFDBW010000034.1 coordinate 23,219, forward strand.
GTCATAAGCGGTTAATATCTTGACACTTGTTCGTTGCATAATCGTCTTCTCGATCTCCAAGAAGAGTTCGATGTTATCAGCCAAAAGGATGGTTGGGTTCTCATCCACAACTCTTACCCCTTAAGTTCTCAAAAATGCGGGTGAATATAGCACTGCCAATCTAGAGGATTATTTAAATCTGGTCAATTCTGATGGTGTCTCAGATTTTGTGTTAAGAATTTCCTCTGATCGAAATCGACTTTTTTGTGACCGTGCAGATAGTCTGCATTACAGCAAAGGCCACCAAGTATCAAACGCTAGTGACCATAGTTTTGTGATACAAGAAGTTACTGAAGATTTCTATCAATAGCACACCTGTTTTCGTCCCATATTACCGCAATGTGAGAAAATCCCCCGATACGAAGATTGAGGGTTTTCGTGTTTTATAAATGGGGATATTTAGAAAGACGGCTTTAGGAAACTATACTGTCTGAGCAGAGTCATTTTTTATTGATTTTAAACGTCTGACTTCATAAAAAAATAGGGGCCTTAAACGATTAAGGCCCCGGAGGCAATTTATTGTTCTCAAGACGCTGTAAGATTTTGAGCGTCTTGTTTGGGGACACTCTAAAAGAAAGGGTGTGATAGAAATGTTTAAAAAATGTGAAATAAACGTGAAAACCTGGATTGTGAGTTTTTCTGGGAAACAAGAATGGCCCATCCAGAAAGGGCGGGCCATTTTGCGTCTGATTGATCGTGATTTATAAGAAGCCTGGCACACATGGAAATTTTATGCCTTCAGATTAAAATTCTTTACAATTAGCCAATCCTGAGTATGATTAAATTAGCTTAACGCGAGGTTTGATTATGTTTGATATGGTTAGCGGAATGTTTTGTTTTATTACTATGGTGATAAGTTTCTTGTATGGGACAAGAGTCTGTTGGATGTGCGGGAAAGACTGTAGCTTTCATGTCGACCCTTTCGAGAAAAAGCAAATTTTAAAACAAAGGATTCCTGCAGGCTTTGTCATCTACTCTTTTGGCTTTTTCGTACTTTTTAGTTTCATTTTCGATGGAGTCTTACCCATCATTGTATGGTCATTAACAAGTGCCTTAATCCTTTCTCACTTTGTCGTCTCAATGTCGATGCCTGGGTTGAAAAGAAACCCTTCCCTATAGCGAACAGTCTGTCAAAAACTTTGTATGTATAAAGAAGATGCCCCCTCGTTTCCCAGGGGCCATTTTTATTTGAATTAATGAGCCTCTCAAGAGTGGCTATCAATAATAAGTCGGTTTTCTTCTCGTAACTCGTGCTGTTGACCCACGCGCCTCCGTGAACCAGGAAGTTAAGCTTGCTTCAGAGCCTTAAGCTCCTCCTGATACTCGTAGAGGTGGTCTACATAAACCTGAGTGGATTTCTGAAGCAGTTTCTCTGCAACCTCAGGGTCCAGTGATTTTACCACTTGGCCTGGCACCCCCATCACAAGCGAATAGTCGGGGATCTCCTTTTTTTCAGTAATCAAACAGTTGGCTCCAATAACTGTGTACTTGCCAATTTTGGCGTTGTTAAGAATCGTACTGTTAATGCCAACCAAAGCATGATCTCCTATTTCGCAGCCATGCAACATGGCTCCATGCCCAACGGTGACACCCCGACCTAGCTTCATCTGTATACCTGGATCTGTATGCAGCACGGCGCCATCCTGAATATTGCAGCATTCGCCTATATGGATCAGGTCACAATCAGCTCGAATGACGACATTGAACCAGATGCTTACTTGGTTTTCCAAGATTACATTGCCAATAATATCGGCACTGGGAGCAATAAAATGGTCCTCTCCGCGCAGTTCGGGGCAACGGACTCCGAGTTCGTAGTGCATAGTTCTTCCTGTCCCTTCTCTCTCAGAATTTTTGACTGATGCTATCCTAAAACCTCGGTACTGACACACTTTAAAATTCTCAGAAATCCTCGCATATTGATTTGATGCGGTCAAACTTGCAAAAACGCATAATTCTTTCCGGCCCCGCAATCCAGTAAAAAACCCGTTTGGCTTGCCAGACGGGTTTTCATGTTAAAAATTAGTGATTTACGAATCCCTGGGTTCGCACTATCCTTATCAGGGTCAATTTTATTGAGAGCATCACTCTTTGATTACTTTCCTCGTAAAATGAAAAAAGCCAGCACAAATAGTGCAACCAGGACAACTATGACGCCGATTACATCTTCCATGTCACAATCTCCATTAATAAAAACAGGTGACTTGCAGTTGTAGGGATAAACTGCAATTATCGTTCATATTTCTACCAAAGTCTCATTCACCAAGCAACTGTTACAGTCGAAAATCTACATTAATCAGAGTAAAACGTCAAAATTCGGATTGTTCTAAAAATTGTACCAACAAATTTGACCAATCATAAAAGGTAAATTGGGATGATTCCTGAAAACCCTGCAATTTAGGAATGACCAAGCCCGTTGGCCGTCAAAAAAATGATTGGTTGGCAGTTGTGATCCAGAAGATGCGTTATAATTCAAAACATGAAGCGATTATTCATGATACTGGCCATGATTTTTATCTATTTAAATTCGCCTGCAAGTCAGGCCCAAAGTTATACATGTGACCCAACCCCGCCGGACCTTCTCGGCCCCTTTTATCAACCCAATGCACCAGAGCGGAACCAGGTAGGGACCGGTTATCTTTTAACAGGTGAAATCAAGTCGGCTTTAACCTGCAAATCTATCAGCGGAGCTAAAGTTGAAATATGGATGGCTGGACCTGACGGTCAATACGGTAATCAGTGGCGCGCAACGATCTTTTCCGACAAACATGGGACATATCATTTTTCTAGCCATTTGCCTGGGCCTTATGGTGGCCGTCCTCCTCATCTCCACATGATCATCAGCGCGCCAGGTTTTGAAGAGTTGACGACTCAGCATTACCCACAAAAAGGAAAAGAAACCGCCACATTCGACATTATTCTGATCCCCGTTCTATGATTAATTCTTGTTGTAATCCTGACAAGGAGGAAAGGCCACCTATATCCTGGGTGGCCTTGATGTTTGATTAAAAAGCCTCTCAAAAGTGTCTACCAATAATAAGCCGTTTTTTCCTTTTATAACCCGTGAAAAAAAAAGCATGGCCTCTTTGTTTTGAAAGGGGTTATTTCTGCACTCTATTGAACATCTATTATAGTACGATAAAAAGAAGGTACGGCTGTGTCTCAAGGATGACCCGTATTTGCAAGGAAGCCAGATGAAATTTCTCACGAGCCAGTTGTTGTCTTTACTTATCCCGGCAAGCGCCCGCCCAAATATCAGGGCTCTTGTAAGTTATTCGCTCCTGCTGGTAGCGACAGTTACGATCTTTGCCGCAGGCTTCCGCTTTATCATGTACCACTTCGAGGGGCAGGAGCACTCCTGGGTCACGGGAGTGTACTGGGCTCTCACTGTCATGACCACCCTTGGGTTTGGCGACATCACTTTCCACAGCGATCTGGGGCGCCTTTTCAGTATAGTGGTTCTCCTCACCGGCGTTGTGCTGCTCCTGATCGTGTTGCCGTTCGTCTTCATCCGGTTCTTTTACGCACCGTGGATCGAGTCCCGAATGAAGTTTCATGCACCCAGGGCAGTCCCTCCGAGCACAGAAGCCCATGTCATTCTGTGCAATCTTGACAGTCTGGCCTCGGAATTGATGGCGCGTCTTCGACTTCATAAAATCAAGCACTTTGTGATCGAGCCGGACCCGGTCAAAGCGATGCAACTGCACATCGACGGCTTGCCGGTGGTGACTGGCGGGGTGGAGGACCGAGCCACCTACGAGGCATTGGGGGTAGCCCAGGCACGGCTAGTGGTCGCAAACTGTGCAGACACGATTAATACCAACATCACCTTGACAATCCGGGACCTTTCTTCTCAAGTGCCCATCGCGACAGTAGCGGAACAAGAGCAGTCCGTTGACCTTCTGGAATTGAGTGGCAGCAATCACGTTCTGCCGCTTAAACTTCGTCTGGGGGAACACCTCGCAAACCGTGTCAACGCAGGACATTTACAATGTCATGTGGTAGGGCGGTTGGGCGATCTTCTCCTCGCAGAGTTTCCGGTGCACAATACTCCTCTGGTAGGTCGTTCTCTACGGGACTTAGAGTTTAGAGACACGTTTGGAGTAAATGTGGTGGCGGTATGGGAGCGCGGCCGCCTGGTCCCGGTAGCGCCTGACACCATCCTTGCCGATGGAAGCTTTCCTGTCGTCATGGGGTCAGAAGACCAGATCACTAATCTCGACACTTATCTTGTGATCTACAACACCAATTTCAACCCGGTACTCGTGATTGGTGGCGGCAAGGTGGGCTGCGTCTCGACTCAGTCACTCCGCAGCCGTGGAGTTACCGTTCACATGATCGAGCGTGAGGAGGCCCTGCGAAACTCTCTGGAAGGGGTCGCTGACGAGTTGTTCATCGGTGACGCAGCTGACCTGGAATTACTCATGGGGGCGGGATTGGCCGATGCCCCCAGCGTGCTGCTCACTACGAATGATGACGCCATGAATATCTATCTGGCGGTGTATTGTCGTCGCCTAAATCCAGAGCTCAGAGTCATCAGTCGCATTACTCACGAGCGTAATATTGAAGCGATCCACCGGGCTGGTGCCGACTTTGTGCTCA
>JAFDBW010000035.1 GCA_019313105.1 Deltaproteobacteria bacterium
AACCGCCCCCTTGACAATGCAGGTGGCATCTTCCTCCCGGACAAACCGTGCAGCGTAGCGCTGCTCCGATTCAAAGGGGATGTCCCCAAGGACGATATGCCGGTCGATTTCCGCTTCCGGGTCAAGTCCAAGCTTATGGGCCAGGGCCAGCAGCGCCACATCCATGGCATCACCCTGATGCAGCCACTCGCCAAAGACGAAGCGCAAGGACGCCTCATTGCACAGGACGCCGGCCAGGGCCAGCTGACGAAGGCGATCCATCTCTTGGTTCTGCGGTATCGAGCCATCATTTCGACTGACCTCCCCCGCCCCGGCGTAACCTTCACCGCTGACCCGGTAAGAGAGCCCTTCCGGCAACCAGATCTGGCGAACCGTCTGTCGGTTCACCGTCAGGGTACCGGTTTTGTCACTGGCGATACAGGTGCAGCTTCCCAGCCCTTCCACAGCCGTCAACTTGCGCACAATAACGTTGCGGCGTGCCATCCTGGTCGTCGCAATCGACAGAGCGACGGTCATAGCCACCGGCAGTCCTTCCGGGATGGCCGAGACCGCCAAGGCGACAGCCATCAGGAAGACCTCGTTGAACGGCGTGCCCTGTGAGAAGGCAACAACCGCCAACAAAACAACAAAGCCAACCACCAGATAACTGACCTGGCGGGCGAACTGCTCCATACGGATCACCAGCGGCGGTTTGGCCACCGCAGTCGTGGCGACCGCCGCTGCGATTGAACCGACCTCGGTCTGTTGTGCCGTTGCGACCACGACACCGACCCCTCTCCCCTGGGTTACGCTGCTACCGGCAAAGGCAAGGTTGCCACGCTCACTCAAGAGTGCCGCTTCCGGGTAAACGCCCACATGTTTGACAACTGCCTGGGATTCACCGGTCAACAGCGACTCATCGACAGACAGGTTGTGGATATCCAGCAGGCGGACATCAGCCGGAACCCGGTCGCCCGATTCAAGGACAACGATATCACCCATGACCAGGTTTTCCGCGTCAAGATCTTGAACCTGGTTATCACGCCTGACTCGACAGGTAATTTTCAGAAGTTCCTGAAGAGCCGCTGCGCCACGCTCGGCTTTCCATTCCTGGAAAGTGCCCAACAAAGCGTTCAGCAGGATCACGGCAAAGATAAAGCCGGCATCGGTCCATTCGCCAATCGCCATAGAGACCAGGCCGGCGGCAATCAGAATATAGATCAAAGGGCTGAGGAACTGGTGGATAAAGATGGTGGCGAGACCGGGCTGCGGCTTCCCGGGCAGCAGGTTGGGCCCATATTGATCCAGACGAACTGCAGCCTCGCTGCTGGTCAGACCCTGCCGGCAACTTCGTGTCCTGTTGAGGACTTCGGAATCCTTCAAAGCATGCCAGGAAACCTTCGAGGATGTGGTCTTTACCACGTCCCTGGTCATCAGCTCCTCCCGACGACTGCAAAACCCGATCACAAATACGTTCATGGAAAGCCTTGCAGATGAATTATATCAGGTTGTACAGGGCTTCGAAGCAAAAGGAGCCTCATGTGTGGTTGACGCACTTGTGTCACTATGGTTAAATCCTACCGTTGAAAGGGAGTCTTACACGTCATGAATACAGCCTACCTCGGGCTAGGCAGCAACCTCGGCAACCGGATGGCTTTCCTGCGCAGCGGACGCGACACGCTGGTCGATCAATCTGGGATCGTACTGATCCGTGCGGCCGGGGTATACGAGACCGAAGCCGTAGGCGGCCCTCCGGAAAACCCTCTTTTTCTGAACACGGTCTTGCAAATAGAGACCTCGCTGGAACCACAGCAATTGCTCGCGACCTGCATGGCGGTCGAGGATGAGTTCGGGCGCTCCCGCCCGGTGCGCTGGTCACCCCGAACCCTGGATATCGACATCCTGTTTTATGCTGATCAGGTCATTAGCGAAGAGAACCTGATCACTCCACATCCCAGGCTCCAGGAACGCGCTTTTGTCCTTGCCCCACTGAGGGAAATCGCCCCCGATCTCAGGCATCCGGTGCTTGGGCAAACCATTACCGCGCTGGCCGCCGGATGCGCCGGCGTCGAGGAACTTGTGCCGATGCGCACAAGCTGGTGATCGCAATGCTGGTGCGTCTGTTGATCTGGCTGATTGTCGGCTTCCTGGTTTACACGGTCTTCCAGATGATCAAACAGGCCATACTGAAGCCACCCGGAACACCGCCGGAGAAAAGCAGCCGCGGAGAAGAAATGATCCGCGATCCGGAATGCGGGACCTATGTGCCACGCAACGATGCGATAAAAACCCATGTCGAGGGCAAAGCCTGCTATTTCTGCTCGGAAGAATGTCGGGACAAATACCTGGAACGCAGCTGATCGCTGCATTCCCTTTGCATAGCGCTGATAAAAGGAGAGAATAGATGAAATTTTTTATCGATACAGCCGACGTCAAGGAAATTGCGGCGGCAACAGAACTGGGCCTCGTCGACGGGGTGACCACCAACCCATCGCTGGTCGCCAAAAGCGGCCGGGATTTCCACGATGTTCTCAAAGAAATCATCTCGCTGGTTGACGGGCCGATCTCAGCGGAGGTCGTGGCAACAGACGCCGCAGCCATGATCAAAGAAGCCGAAGTACTGGCAAAGCTTGACCCCGAGAAAATCGTCATCAAACTGCCGTTGACTGAAGAGGGGCTGAAAGCGACCAAGGCATTGAGCCAGAAGGGGTTCAAAACCAACCTGACCCTGATCTTCTCGCCTTTGCAGGCATTGCTGGCCGCCAAGGCCGGCGCCACCTATGTCTCGCCTTTCGTCGGCCGGCTTGATGATGTCGGTCATGAAGGGATGGAATGCGTCGAACAGATTCGCACCATATTTGACAATTACGGTTATGGCACCGAAATCATCGTTGCCTCGGTGCGCAGCCCGCAACACGTCCTGCAGGCCGGGATGATCGGCGCCGATATCTGCACGATTCCTTACAGTGTCATGCTGCAGCTGGCGAAGCACCCGCTGACCGACATCGGCCTCGAGAAGTTCCTCGCCGACTGGCAGAAGCATGTTGCAAAATAGGCTTTTTCTTGGTAGATCAAGAAGTCTAGATCATATCAAAAGGAAGTCTTATTCCATTTTAACGTGTCATGCTGAGAGCCATTTAGAGTGAGGAGAAATTTATTATGAGATCGATTCTGGCCAGTTTTTTAGTCATTACTTTTTTTGTTGCCCCCCTCTCCGCGCAAGAGTTGACCGGCACCCTGCAACAGATTCAGAAGTCCGGAAAAATCAAGATTGGCTATCGTGCGTCTGTGCCACCCTTGTCCTTTTTGAATAAAGACGGTGCTCCCGTCGGCTACTCGATTGATCTCTGCGAAGAAATTGCCACTGCCGTCAAGCAAAAAATTGGCAGTGATCTCAGCGTTGAGTATATCCCGGTAACTTCTGCAGATCGCTTTGACGCCTTGACCGAAAACCGGATCGATATCCTCTGCGGTGCAACGACAAAAACCCTTACCCGCAGTGAAAAAGTCGATTTCACGCAACTGACATTCGTTACCGGCGGTTCCTTCATGTCCCTGAAGAAAACCAAAATTATAAACAATTTCGAGGGCAAAAGAATCGGCGTTTCAAAGGGCACGACCACTGCCGAAAACCTGAAGAAGCTCCTTGAAGAAGCACAGACAAAAGCCGAGATTGTTCTGATGGACTCATCGGCGGAAGCTCTCGAGGCATTGAACAAGGAGGAAATCGACGCCATCGCCGCAGACCAGGTGGTTCTCATCGGACTGGCACTGACCTCGGGCAAACCCGGCAACTACTCGGTCCTTCCTGATCTGTTCTCCTACGAGCCTTTCGCCTTGGCCGTACGGCGCAATGATGCAGACTTCCGCCTGGTCGCCGATCGCGTGATCGCCGAGCTGTACAGGACCGGGAAGATCAAGGACATTTACGACCGCTGGTTCGGCGTTTTTGCCAAGCAGAGATCGACGGCTTTTGATGCGCTGATCCAGCTCAGCGCGATCCCGGAGTAGGCGGATTTTTTATCTATCATTACCCATTAGAGTAGGAGACTGACATGCAGAACACTTTTCATGGGATTTTGCCTTTGCTTTTAGCAGTCCTGATTTCAACCCTCTGTTTCGCAAATGTATCGGCCGCAGGTGAGACCATGGACGAAGCCGAGCTGTGGGCGGATATCTCCGAAGAGATCAACGAGGCTCCGGTTTATGATGACGCCAAGGCCGATAAGCGCAAATGGTCGCTCAGCATCGGGCTGGGCGGTGGTGTCTCGCCCGATTATGAGGGCTCCAACGACTACGGGTTCGGCTTTGGCCCCAACATTTCAGCTACCTGGCGAGATACGATCTTCTACCGGGGCAAATCCCTGGGTGTCAACATCATCCGGCAAAAGAATCTCAAAGCCGGCCTTATCGCGGCCCGGGCGGCAAAGCGTAAAGAAGATGACAACGACAAACTGGAGGGCCTCGGTGACGTTGACAGCGGCATCGAGGTGGGCGGGTTCGTTTCCTACAGGAACAAGCCCTGGCGTTTCATGGCAGAAGCCCGACAGGAAGTCGACTCCGGGCACGAAGGCGCACTGCTGGAGTTGAGCGTCGGTACGGACCTGCCTCTTGCCAAACCACTGGTGTTTGTCGAACTCGGCACAACCCTGGTGGATGACGACTACATGAAGAGCTTTTTCGGCGTCGATTCTCAACAATCAGCAGACTCGGGTCTGAAGAAATACAACGCGGACGCCGGCATCAAGGATGTCAACATAAGCCTCTCGGCCGGCTACCCGCTCACCGATCGTTGGCGGATCGCTGCTATGGTGGAATACAAGAGGCTTCTGGGCGACGCGGCAGACAGCCCGATCGTCGATGACGAGAACCAGTTCACTGCCGGATTGGGCCTGACCTATCGCTTGGGCTCCAAGTTCCGCGCAGACGAACTTGAATAATTGGCAAGAAACATCATCTACATCCCGGAAAAAGAGAAAGAGACCGGCTTGGCGCAAACTTCATCGTCAAGTGGGTCGCCCGCGAAGAGGTTAATGCACCGATCATAGAGTGCGTTATGGCCGGCAATCAGAGACGGGCGTTTGTTCCGTCAGGCCGGGTTATCAAAGAAGTGGCAAAATAAAATAGTGTGACTGTGAAGTCCGCCAATCGTCCATCGCTTTACCGTCAACCCGTCGCTGGAGAAGGGGACCCTTCCGAACAGCCGGTGCCCTGTTTTGTACTCCTGTCCAAGAAGAGGGCCATATTCTAGACCCTTATGTGCCCTTTATGGTCAGGACATTCACGATGCATCCTTAAAAAACCCTGCTATAATAACCGTCATTCTTCACTGTTCACTCACATCAATCATCATGGAGACATCAGCATGAAAAAATTGTTCGTTCTGTTAATCGTTATTTTGTTCCTCGCCGGCTGTGCACCGCCGCAGAACAATCAGGAAAAAGGGACTCGCTACGGGGCTCTGGGCGGCGCTGCCGCCGGCGCCCTGCTTGGCCAGGCGATCGGCGGCAATACCAAGGGCACCTTGATAGGCGCGGGCGTGGGCGCCTTGGCTGGTGGAGTCGTTGGCAACCAGGTTGGCAAAAAGATGGATGAGCAGGAGGCGGCCATGCGCCGCGAACTGGCTTCTGTCGAAGCCGCCAATATCCAGCGTACCGCCGATGTCCTGGCCGTCACCTTCAGGTCGGACTACCTGTTTGCGGTTGGCTCTGCCAACCTGAACGCCGGATCTTTCAACGAGATCAGCCGGGTCAGCCGGGTTCTCAACCAGTATCCTGACACCACGATCCAGGTCGCCGGTCACACTGACAGTACCGGTTCAGAACAGTCCAACCAGACCCTTTCGGAGCAGCGCGCATCAAACGTCAAGAATGCACTGGTCGGCCAGGGCGTCGACCCTAACCGAATCACCACGATAGGTTTTGGCGAATCGGCACCAATCGCCGACAACAGTAGCGAATCCGGCCGTCAGCTGAACCGCCGGGTTGTCATCACAATCCAACCGCGTAACGCGTAAAACGTCGCTTTCAAAGGAGAAAAACACATGCGTATCAAATCTGTTCTTTTAACCATGCTGTTGCTGGCCATTCCGTTTCTGTCTTTTGCCGAGGACGCCAATCAGTTAAGAAAAGAGATCATGATGGATCAAAAAAGATTGATCGTCATGGACAACATGGAACTGACCGAGGCTGAAGGTCAGGCGTTCTGGCCCGTCTATGAGAAACACCAGGAAGAGTTGTTCCAGGTCAATCAACGCGGTGCAAAGCTGATTCTGGCCTATGCCGCTGCCTACCAGACACTGACCGATGAGCAGGCCGTGAAACTGATAGATGAATATTACGACATCCAGGATGAGCGGCTGACGGTCATGAAGAAGATGGCGAACGATGTGGGCAAAGTCCTGCCCGGCAAGAAGGCCTTCCGCTATTTACAGATTGAATCAAAGCTGTCGGCGATCGGCCGCTATGAACTGGCGAAAGCGATTCCACTGGCACAATAGTTACAGTAAAGATGCCCCAAATTTAGAACCGGAGCATCTTCATCGTCATGACAATGTGACAACAGCCGGGAGCCCTTATGGGCTGCCGGCTGTTTATTGTGACGGTATTGCCAAAATCGATAGCACAACTAAAACTTGAGGCCTGGCCACAGAGAAAACCGCCATTTAGTCTTTAACTTTATCCCGGGGGTTAACTTTGTGTCTTAGCGCCTTGGTGGCTCGCCTTATCTTGTTGTCGCACGTTTCAAAAGTGAACACCGCGTCGGCTTTTCCTTCGCGCTAGCCATCACAGCAACCGGCGGTTTTCCGGGAGACCCAGAACGCACGCCCGATCAGCCCCAGGAGAACCAACGCAGCCAGGTTCCCCCACACGCTCACTGCGTGCGCCTCCGACGTACTCACCCAGCGGGTAATATCCAGACCGGCCCAGGCATAGAATTCATTAACCAGCCAGCCGAGCAGCAGAGAACAGCAGTCAATTACAGACAGGTAAACCAGCGTTGCCTTGCGCCCCCAGAAGCGCGCGACGACTGTCAGGGTTGCGGCATTGGTCGCCGGCCCCGCGAGGAGAAAAACCAGTGCCGCGCCCGGGGACAAGCCTTTCAGCACCAATGCTGCAGCGATCGGCGTCGAGGCACTGGCACACATGTAGAGCGGGATACCGACCAGCAGCATCAACACCAGCGAAGCCGCCTGGTAGTCGAACAGCATGGCGAAAAAACCATCCGGGACCAGGGTTGCCACCACCCCGGCAATCAGCACCCCGAGCAGCAACCAGCCGCCGATATCCTTGAGCAATTCACCGAACGCATAACGGGTGCCGTCAGCAACCCGTGACATAAGTGACTGTTGTATGCTCTCCGATGCACAGCCGGCATCAGAACAGCCACAGGCGGTCTGTTCAACATCCAGCTCGGTCTTTTCTTCCGGCAGCAAGCTGATCAAGATGCCGGTGAGAGTGCCGGTGATAAAAGCCGCAACCGGCCGGACAACGGTCATAACCGGATCCAGCAGGGCCCAGGTGATGGCGATCGAATCGACTCCTGACTCCGGGGTCGACACCAGGAATGCAGCAGAAGGACCGCGCCCGGCACCCTGCCTGCGCAAACCGATAGCAGCTGGGATTACGCCACATGAACAGAGCGGCAGGGGAATCCCCAGCAACGAGGCTTTGACCACTGCAGCAAGCGAACCACCGCCCAGATGCTTGGCGACAGCTTCATCGGGCAGCAGGGCCTTGATCAAACCGGCGGCCAGAAAACCGAAAATCACGTAGGGGGCGGCATCGGTAAAGATATGCCAGGTCTCCTGGATCAATCGTGTCACGAAATTTGTCATGCAACCTTCTCGGTTATCACTTCCCTTTTACGGGGGTGACGCGTCCGGCCAGGAGCTTTCCAGCGACCAGCAACAAGGGCGCTCCGTGCAGAAAGAGGTCGAAAATATCGATCGGTGCTGTCAGTTGACCATTGGCAAGCATCCGCAGCTTCTCCACCAGGTGCGGCTCCGGCCGAAAGGGCGCCAGGCCAAGGATAACCGCAACGGGCAGCAGAACAGTCCATGGGATTCGGGCAAACAAACGGGCAATCATCGTTCCCTTCCCATCTCGACTCAAGACATCATACCTGAGAAGGACAATTGAACAGGCTCAACAAACAGGGTAAGCTATTATTGCTTACAATACTCAACAAACGGCAGAGGACTATACTATGAGATTATATCTGATGCAGCATGCAGTTGCCTACTCGACTGAAGAGAATTCTGAAAGGGCGCTCAGTCCGGCGGGCGTTGAGCAGGCCAAACAATCCGCACAGGGCATCAGGCGCCTCGGACTGGAATTCGACCTGATTATGACCAGTTCCAAACGACGCGCAAAGCAGACCGCCGCGCTGGTCGCCGAGGAGGTCCGCTACCCGTACAGTGATATTCTGACCACCGAGGCACTGATGCCGGACCGATCACCCGAGGAGTTTCTCGAACTGCTGCAAAAGGAATCGACCGATAGTCGCATCCTGGTTGTCGGTCACCTGCCCCAGCTGGCCCACCTGGCCGCCACCCTGACCCAGGGAGGAGACCTGATCTTTGAGAATGCCGGATTGACCTGCCTGGAGATGTCCGGCCCCAAAACGGCCCGTCTGGAATTTCATCTCCAGGCAACGCATCTGAGCATGCAAACCTGAATGACGGCGCATCAACTGCGTTGTCAATGGCCGGGAGAGTTTTATTCCCGCAGCATAGCGGTCGAGGCGCCTGTTTGGGAATTCCCCTCGGACAAAGGTTAACTTCAATAAAGTTATTTGCTTACAGTCGTTATCTGCGTCTTTTCTGAAATAAAATAGCGTTTTGTTTTCCGGACGGAGTGTTGTATAAAGAACTTTGCCTCATGATTTGAGGCGATCTTTTTCGTTTCTATGGTCAGAATATTTCTGCGCGTATCAGGAGGTGACACGATGAATCTGCAAGGGTTGAAGCGTCACGGCCGGCGGGGTATTGTCTTGCCCGTCTTGCTGGCAATGTTATGTGGAACACCGGCAGCGGCGTTCCAGTTCGAATTCGGTGATGTGCAGGGGAGCCTGGATAGTACCCTTTCGTATGGCATGAGCTGGAGGGTGGCAGACCGCGACAAGGATATCGTCGGCACTGCCAACGGCGGCAACGCCTACTCGGTCAACGGAGACGACGGCAACCTGAATTACGATGATGACAAACTGATCAGCCAGGTCGGCAAGATCACCAGTGACCTGACCCTCAACTACAAAGACTTCGGGCTTTTTGTGCGCGGCACAGCCTTTTATGATTACGAGAATGAGGATCGAGATCGCGAGCGCACTGAATTATCAGATGATGCCCTCGACCTAGTCGGCAAGGACGCGAAACTGCTCGATTCTTACATCTGGTGGAACTTTGAGTTAGGCAACATGCTCGGGCAAATACGAGTCGGTGACCAGGTAGTGAGTTG
>JAFDBW010000036.1 GCA_019313105.1 Deltaproteobacteria bacterium
GAAAAGGCGATAGCAATAAACGAAAGCGCGATGTAAGAATATACGCGCCTGCCAAGGTTACGGCAATTCTGTTGCTTTATTTCGAGTTTTTGACTAATCTCTAGCCCCTTTATATTGGTCAGGACATAACCCTATGAATAATAAAGCTTTTTATCTTGAGACCTTCGGCTGCCAGATGAATGTCGTTGATTCGGAACGAATTGTTGACCTGCTCGGCGGCATCGGTTACCGGCAGGTGGACAAGCCCGACCAAGCCGGCCTGATCCTGCTGAACACCTGTGCTGTTCGCGATAAAGCGGTCCGCAAGGCCTACGGCCACCTGGGTCGCTTCAAGCCCCTTAAAGACCGTAATCCGGAACTCATTCTCGGCATGGGAGGTTGTATCGCCCAGCAGGAGGGCAAGCAGCTTCTCGAGGAGTTCCCTTACCTGGACCTGGTGTTCGGCACCCACAACGTTCACCGTCTGCCTGAACTGGTGCAAAAGGTTGCCGATAAGCACGTGCGTTGCGAAGAAACCGATTTCCTCGATCGCGACACGCGGCTGCAGCTTTTCCCTTCCCGGACCGGCCAGGATGCCTACACACGTTTTGTGACGGTTATGCAGGGTTGTGACAACTTCTGCAGTTACTGCGTGGTGCCTTATGTCCGTGGCCGCGAGATCAGCCGGCCCAGCGAGGAGATCCTCGAAGAAATCCGCGAACTGGCATTACAGGGTGTGCGCGAGGTGACCCTGATCGGCCAGAATGTCAACTCTTACGGGCTTAAAGACGAGGCGGAACTTTCTTTTGCCGGGCTCCTGAAGCAGGTCAATGCGATTAATGGTATAGAGAGGATTCGCTTTACCACGTCTCACCCTAAAGATCTGTCCGATGAACTGATCGACTGCTTCGGTTCTCTTGAAAAGCTTTGCAAACACCTGCACCTGCCGATCCAGTGTGGCTCCGACAAGATCCTGCGGGCAATGAACCGGGGTTACACGCGCGAACGCTACCTGGAGATTGTCGACTGTCTGCGACGGGTCTGCCCGGATATCCGCCTGACGACGGATATCATTGTCGGCTTTCCCGGAGAGCATGATGAAGACTTTACCGAGACGATGGCATTGCTTGAGGAAGTGCGCTTCGCAGAAATCTACTCTTTCATTTATTCACCCAGAAAAGGTACGACTGCGGCTGACATCGAAGATGAAACGCCTGCAGAGGTGAAGCAGGCGCGCTTTGATCGCATGCTCGAATTGCAGCAGATGATCAGCCGCCAGACCTGGGAGGCGGATGTTGGCACGATCCAGGAGGTGCTGGTCGAAGGTGAAAGCAGGATGGGGGAGGGGCAGATTTTCGGCCGCAGTACCTGGAATCGGATTGTCAACTTCACGGGTCCGGCCGAACTCGCCGGGCATATTGTGCCAGTCAAAATTGTAAAGTCCTATCGCAATTCGCTGCTTGGCGAGTTGCCTGAGAAACGGGGGAGTTAAAACGCCATGAATAAACAGG
Source organism: Deltaproteobacteria bacterium (assembly GCA_019313105.1). Classification (GTDB taxonomy): domain Bacteria; phylum Desulfobacterota; class Desulfuromonadia; order Desulfuromonadales; family BM103; genus JAFDBW01. Next base: position 1,491 of record JAFDBW010000036.1, read on the forward strand.
ATTTCGCTTTCTTCAAAGAACTCGTTGAGGCGCCGAGCCCGTCCGGCTTCGAACAGCCGGCGCAACGGGTGATCCGCAAGGCGCTGGCAGATGTTGCCGATGATATCCGCACCGATGTCATGGGCAACGTGGTGGCGCATATCGAGGGCCCGGAAGGCGCCCCGCGCCTGATGCTGGCGGGGCACTGCGATGAAATCGGTTTCATGATCAAGTATGTCGATGACCAGGGTTACCTGTTCTTTGCGCCGATCGGCGGAGTCGATGCGCATCTTGTGCCGGGCCAAAGAGTGACTGTACACACGAAGACCGGCCCTGTCCCGGGCGTCGTGGGCAAACGTCCGATTCACCAGACCGAGCCGCAGGACCGTGAGAAGGTCATGCCGTTCAAGAACCAGTTTATCGATATCGGCTGCTCCAGCAAGAAAGCCGCCGAAAAGCTCGTATCGATCGGCGACCCGGTGACCTTCAGCGTTGGCGTTGAGCGCCTGCAAGGCTCCCGCCTGACTTCCCGGGCGCTGGATGACAAGATGGGCGCCTATATCGTCGCCCAGGTCCTGCGGGAAGTCCGTCGCCAGAATAACCTGGTGGTTGACCTCTACGGCGTCTCGACGGTGCAGGAAGAGGTCGGCCTGCGCGGTGGGGCGACCAGCGCCTATGGCGTGCAGCCAGATATCGGCATTGCCGTTGAGGTTGGCTTTGCCAGTGATTATCCTGACGCAGACCACAAACACTCCGGAGAGATCAGCCTTGGCAAGGGCCCGATCATCGCCCGTGGCCCAAATATCAATCCCGTCCTGTTCGATCTTCTGGTCTCAACAGCCAAAACGGAAAAAATCCCTTACCAGGTGATTGGTATCCCGCGAGCCACCGGAACCGATGCCAATGTTATGCAGCTGGTCCGCGGTGGTGTTGCGACAGCCCTGGTCAGCATCCCGTTACGCTACATGCACACGCCAGTCGAAGTGCTCGACTGGGCCGACCTCGAAGGTGCGGTCAAGCTTCTGTCCAGTCTCTGTGGCAGGCTGACAGAAAAGAGTTCTTTTATCCCGGGCTGACCGTTTGTCGTTGCTGGGAATAAAGTCTTGTAATGGCCGAAAAAACGCTTGACAATGCAAGGTGTTTTGAATACATTTCGTGTTTCTGTGAGCCCCGTAAACTTACAGATTGGATATAGAGAGGATAGTAATGAGCACTTCAGTTGCGAAAAAAGATGAGCTCCAGAAAGACTGGTATGTTGTCGACCTGGAAGATAAGGTCCTTGGCCGGGCGGCTACCGAGATTGCCCGTGTCCTGCGTGGCAAGCACAAGGCCATTTACACCCCGAGCGTTGACACCGGCGATTTTGTTATCGTCCTCAACGCAGAGAAAGTCCGTCTGACCGGCAACAAGTTGGCTCAGAAAAAGTACTATCGTCACAGCGGCTATACCGGCGGCCTGACGACAATTACTGCCGACAAGTTGCTTGAAAAGGCCCCTGAAGAACTGATCAGGAAAGCCGTCAAGGGGATGCTGCCGAAAAACAAGCTCGGCCGTCAGATGTACAGAAAACTTAAAGTCTATTGCGGTGCCAATCATCCGCATCAGGCACAGCAGCCCAAAGAACTTCAGGTTTAAGGGAATTCAGGAGAAATTAGACGATGGCCGAACAGAAAATTTACGCCACCGGCAGGAGAAAGACCTCTATCGCGCGTGTCTGGATGAAGCCGGGAACAGGTGAGATTACCATCAACAAACGGACGATGGATGAATACTTCGGTCGCCCGACTTCCAAAATGGTCGTGCGCCAGCCGCTCGAACTGACCGACAATATCGGCAAGTTCGACATCAACGTGAATGTTTGCGGTGGAGGCCCTTCCGGTCAGGCCGGTGCGATCAAGCACGGCATCACCAAGGCTCTGCTCGAGGTTGATCCGGAGCTTCGCGCTTCACTGAAAAAAGCCGGGTTCATTACCCGTGACAGTCGTATCAAGGAGCGTAAGAAGTACGGTAGACGCGGAGCGCGCCGCAGCTTCCAGTTCTCCAAGCGTTAATGACTTGCGACCTTTCGGTCGTCATGGTATTTGCTGGAAAGAGGGAAACCTGCGGGTTTCCCTCTTTCCGTTTCAAGGAGATAAGCTATGCATCGGATTGCTGTCATTGGTGCAAGTGGGTATACCGGGGCAGAGCTCTTGCGCCTGCTTGTCCAGCACCCGGATGTCGAGTTGGTATGCGTCACCTCACGTCAGTATGCCGGACAACCGGTGGATGGGATATTCCCTTCACTGAGGAGTCTTGTGGATCTGAACTTTGAAGATCTCGACTCTGGCGGACTGGCCGGCCGGGTTGACCTGGTTTTTACGGCGGTGCCTCACCAGACTGCCATGAATATGGTCCCGGAGCTGCTTGATGCCGGTTGCCGGGTTGTCGACCTGTCTGCCGATTTCCGGCTCAGGGATGTTGCCACCTACGAAGCATGGTATCAGGCGCACACCTCCCCTGATTTGCTCTCTGAGGTGATTTACGGACTACCTGAACTGTTTCGGGAACATATCCCTGTGGCAAGACTGGTCGCCAACCCCGGTTGTTATCCTACCAGTATTGCTCTGGCTTTGACGCCTTTGCTGGAGGAGAAATTGATTGATCCGGCGACCATTATTGTTGACAGCAAGTCCGGGACCAGTGGTGCCGGTCGTTCGGCCAAACTGGATACGATCTTCTGTGAAGTTAATGAGGGCTTCAAGGCCTATGGATTGCCTCGACACAGGCACACACCTGAGATCGAACAAACTCTCAGTGTGGTCTCGGGTGAGGCTGTGACGATCAGTTTCACTCCGCATCTTCTGCCTTTAAACCGGGGCATCCTGAGCACTTGCTACGCTTCTCTGGAAGGCCCCGCCACCCTCGACGAACTGCATGGGCACTACCTTAACAGGTACTCTGCGGAAACTTTTGTACGGATCCTGCCGAAGGGGCAACTACCAAATATCTCACAGGTCACTGGCAGTAATTTCTGTGACATCGGCCTGGCGGTTGACGATCGAACCGGTCGGGTCATTGCGGTTGCAGTGATTGACAACTTGGTCAAGGGGGCTGCAGGACAGGCATTGCAGAACATGAATCTCATGCTTGGCCTGCCGGAGCAAACGGGACTGATGGTAGCTCCGGGCTTTCCTTAAGTGCAATGCAACAACAAAGGCCACTCGCTACGCAGGTGGCCTTTGCTTTTTTCGTGTCCTTGTGATTCACGCTTCGTACTCAGCAGATCGTGCTTGCTTCACAAATATCATAGAGGTTGAAGTTAGGTTGGCCGCGGATCGATCTCAGCGGCCTGGATCTGATTATATGGTTATTCAGGGCGTTGGCCTAAACTGCTCATCTCGACGAATGCCGCGGCCACTCTCGGATCGAATTGAGTTCCGGAATGATCTTGAATTTCCTGGAGTGCAACCTCATCGGATAACGCTCTACGATACGGTCGATCGGAGGTCATCGCATCGAAAGTATCGCAGACGGCAAGAATTTTGCCTTCAATGCACCACTCATCACCGCTTAATCCATTGGGGTAACCGTTGCCATCAAAGCGTTCGTGGTGCTGTTCGATAATCTCACGCACCGTGTCGAGAAAATGAATCGGCTCCAGTATGCGCACGCCGATTGAAGGGTGCAACTTAAGAACATCGATGTCCGCAGGGGTCAATTTCTCCTTCTTATGGAGCAAATTGACATCAATGCCAATCTTGCCGATGTCATGCAGAATCGCCGCCTGTTCGAGTTGCTTGAGTGCGTCACCATCAATTCCCAGTTTTTTTGCCAGGGCGACACTCAACTTGGTAACCCGTTCTGAGTGACCTCTTGTATAAGCATCGTTGGCCTCGATCGCTGAGACGAGTGCATGGACGGTGTTCAGGTACATGCTCTCTTGTTCTTCGTAGAAACGTGCATTGCGGATCGCGATGCTGGCCTGGGCGGCGATGGTTGTCAGGAGTTCCAGATCGGAAGGGCCGAATTCGCTGCCATCGATCGGGTTGGCAACGGTAATCGTACCAATGACCGAGCCTTTGTCCGACAATGGCGCACAAATGACTGATTCGCGGATAAAGCCGAGTCGGCTCATTTTGCTGAACTCGCGAGTTTTGTTCACGTCCGCCACGAGTCTCGGCTTGTTGTGGTTCATGACCCAGTAGGAGACCCCTCCCTGCGTGAGAGGGATGTCTTGCGAGCGGTCGAAATCTTCCGACAGTCCCTCTGAACCGCCGACAGTCAGGTCGCCGGTCTCCCGGTTTTTCATCAGGATGTAGCCGACCTGTGCGTGCAGTGTTTCCACACTCTTCCGGCTGAGCAGGTTCAACAGTTTTTCCAGGTCTATGGTGGCGTTGACCGCCAGACCCATTTTATAAAGTGCCTGCAGGCGATCGACGGCCTGCGAGAGGACCACGTTTTTTTCTTCAAGTTCACTGGCAAGGTCGGTGATCTTGTAGTTGGCTTCCTCAATTTCCTCAATCCGTTCCTCAAGATTGATGTTGAGGTATTCGATCTCCTTAAGGCGGTCCTCAAGGGTCAGATTCATGGCGTGTAGCTCCTCGCTATGCGCCAGCTTTTCCTGGTTGATGGCAAGCAGACGTTCATTCTTGATCGTCGATTCCATCATCTCGCGCAGTCGTTGAACCATGAAGTTGAACTTGGAGGAGAGCAGGGACATCTCGACGGAACTGCCGACAGACGCGTGAGCATTTTCAAATTCCCCTCGCTCGACCTGGTCCATTGCGGCGACAAGCTTGCGGATCGGCTCATCGACATATACCAGGAGGAACGCTGTGATCGTCAGTATCAGGATGAGGAGCATGACTCCCGATGCGATCAATGTCGAATTACGGCCGGCGGTTTGCATGTCGGAAATTGCATCCAGCGAGACCTGGAGGTTCAGAATGCCGAGGACCTGGAGGTTCTGGTCGTGGCAGGAATAGCAGATCGGCTGATTGTAGATGGGTACAACTGAATTAAAGTAGTCTGTACCGTCGTTATCTGAAGATGTAAAGTTGAAATTGCCGGTGCGATATGCCATCAATTCTGCAGTTGTGACAAGTTCGCCGAGCTTCTGATCGTTGCCCGACATCATGACCCGTCCGGTCTCGTCGAATATCCGGACATCTTTGATCGAGGGTTCAGAGTTGATTTTTGTCAGGATGTTTACGACGCCGTCATTCTTGCCGTTGGCCATGTCCGTAATGATGCTTCTGTGGACTGTCTCGGCCAGCATGCGGCCATGTTCGCTGGCAAGCTTGCCGAGCATGGCTTTCTGGGTCTTCAGGTTGTACCAGGTTGTCAGGCCGATTGCCACGATCAGGATCACAGAGCACAGGCCGAGAAATTTAATTTTAAGTGAGTTCATACTTTAATAAGTTGTTGCCGATAAAGAATCTGTAAAAAACACTAAATTTCTTGACCACGCATTGCCATCGTTTATGCCGTGAACAGTTACTTTTGCCGCCCTGTCTCGACCGAAAGGCCGTAACTTGACACTCTTAATGCAAATCTATAACTTAACAATTTGTGCAACCACGAATTTTGTTGCTGTTGACAGAGTTCTCTATTAGTTTAACCTGCTATGCGAACTTGAAAATAATTTTGCAAAAAGTACACCATCAGAAGCTTTTGTGCGGAAATTATTTATGCTCTCTGAAACGCTGGTTATTATTTTGGGTGTTGTCCTGATCGTCGAAGGTATCCCATGGTTCATGTCACCGCGTGGGACCAAGCGCATGTTGAGTGAACTCTTCCAGATGAATGACCGGACTCTGCGGTCTATCGGACTTGGCTTCATGCTAGCCGGTCTGATCCTTGTCTATCTTGCTAAAACCCAATAATAGATTTATTTATATATTACATCAAGCGTAAAGACGTCGAATGCAACTGAACGATTTTGATTTTGAATTGCCACATGAGCTGGTTGCACAACGTCCGCTTGAAACGCGCTCTTCATCGAGGTTGATGCATTTGTCAAGGGGCTCTCAAGCCGTTTGGCATCGACAGTTTGACGAGTTGCCAGATTTACTGCGGGAGGGGGATCTTCTCGTCCGTAACGAAACCAGAGTGTTGCCTGCCCGCTTGCTGGGGAGCAAACAAAGTGGCGGGCAAGTGGAAGTCCTGCTGCTCCGTGAGCTTGACGCCGAAAAGAATGTTTGGCGTTGCATGACCCGCAGTTCCAGACCTCTCAAGGTCGGAACCCTTGTTGATTTCCCGGCGGAGATTAACGGTGAAATTGTTGAGATCATTGAGGATGGCCAGCGCCTGATAAGGTTTTCTTCACCCGGGCCGTTCCATGAAAAACTCGAGCAGGTCGGCCATATGCCTCTGCCGCCGTATATCCGCCGAGATGACCAGCCTTTTGACAAGGATCGTTACCAGACAGTTTATGCCAACAATCCCGGAGCCGTGGCCGCACCGACCGCGGGCCTGCATTTTACCGAAGAGACCTTTACGGCTTTATCAGAGCGTAACATCGAGGTTTGTGGCGTCACATTGCACGTCGGGCCAGGAACCTTCCAACCGGTCCGGACAGATAACCTGCAAGAACATCAAATGCATTCCGAAGTTTATGACATCCCGTTGACGGCTGCGGAACGAATCAACAAAGCGCATACGGAAGGTCGCCGTATCATTGCCCTTGGTACGACTGTGACACGCACGCTTGAACACGCGATCGATGAGGATGGTCTACTCTGTGCAGGTCAGGGTGAGACGAAACTTTTTATCAAGCCCGGACATCGATTCCGTATGGTCGATGCCATGATAACCAATTTTCACTTACCAAAATCGACCCTGCTGGTACTGGTTTCTGCGTTTGCCGGAAGGGACTTTATCCTCCAGGCCTACCAGGAGGCTGTTGCAAAGGGTTACCGTTTTTTCAGTTATGGTGACTGTATGCTGATTGAATAGCAGCGAATAGAGCGAAGTGTAAAATAATTTCCATGGTTATGAAGCGCTTTCTCGTTTTGCACTTCGGTGAAGATGTATATGACAAAAATAAAACAAGATAAAGAGCAAACGGGGTCTGACCTGTTTAAATTCCAGTTGCACGCAGTGTGTCATGACACACAAGCGCGTCGCGGAACGATTCACACTCGGAGAGGCAGGGTTGAAACGCCAGCCTTCATGCCGGTTGGAACCCAGGGCACGGTCAAGGGGATGCTGCCTGAGCAACTCAAGGAGATCGGTGCCCAGATTATTCTCGGCAACACCTACCATCTCTACCTGCGCCCCGGGCATGAACGGATGGCGAGACTCGGCGGTCTGCACAAATTCATGAACTGGGACAGGCCGATCCTGACCGACAGTGGCGGATTCCAGGTCTTCAGCCTTGGCGAGCTGCGAAAGATTGATGAACAGGGTGTCCGTTTCCAGTCCCATCTTGATGGCAGCGCCCATATACTCACCCCGGAACTGTCGATTGGTATCCAGGAATCTCTGGGCGCTGACATCATGATGGTGTTCGATGAGTGCATTCCTCACCCGGCAACACATGCATATGTAGCCGAGTCGACCGCCCGTTCGACCCGCTGGGCTGCGCGCTGCAAGGAAGCACGTACCGACTCGAGTGCAGCCTTGTTCGGGATTGTTCAGGGAGGGATGGAGCAGGACCTGCGACGGCAGAGTGTCGTGGATCTCCTCGAGATCGGATTCGACGGTTATGCCCTTGGTGGTCTGTCGGTGGGGGAGTCGGCCGAAGTCATGTACCAGGTAATGGACTGGTCGCTGCCGTTATTACCCGCAGAATGTCCCCGTTATGTTATGGGGGTCGGGACTCCTGAGAACCTGGTTGAGGCCGTTGCGCGTGGTGCCGACATGTTCGATTGTGTCATGCCGACACGCAATGCCCGCAACGGTGTGCTTTTTACCAGTTTCGGTAAAGTCAGTATCAAGCAGGCACGGTTTAGCGAGGATGAAATGCCGATAGACCCCGACTGCAACTGCTACGTTTGCAGCAATTACAGCCGGGCATATTTGCGTCATCTTTACCAAAGTAACGAAATCCTCGCTTCGGTATTGAATACTACCCACAATCTGTATTACTATCTGCACCTCATGCAACGGATAAGAGATGCGATAGCAGCCGGCAGGTACCGGGCTTTTCGCGAAGAGTTTTACCGGAATCGCATTCCAGCCGGTGATGGCCACGCCTTCACCGGTTCAGTATGACAGACTACTAAACGATCAGAGATTCAGAACTTCAAGGAGGAAAACATATGTTTGCAACCAACGCTTACGCCATGGCCGGTGGCGCCGAACAACAGGCAGGAGGCGGGATGGAAGGGATCATCATGCTGGTGATCATGTTCGCTATCTTTTACCTGCTTCTGATTCGCCCACAGCAGAAACGTGCCAAGCAGCACAAGGAACTCGTGGAAAACCTGAAGTCAGGTGATCAGGTGGTTACGGCAGGTGGTCTCCACGGCAAGATCGTTGCGGTACAGGATGATATCATCACCCTTGAGATTGCCAGTAATGTGCGTATTAAAATCAACCGCCCATCGATTGTCGGGACCAAGACCGACCAGTTGGAAGACTAGCGGCGTGATAGAGATTGGGACGATCTGCGGATGTGGGTCGTTGAAAGGAGATCCAACATAATGTCCAACAGCATAAAGATTCGGGCCGGCCTGGTGCTTTGCTGCCTCATTCTGGCCCTGGTCTCGCTCGGGCCGACACTTTTCGGCAACAGTCTTCCGGACTGGTGGCGCAAGGCTTTTGACCCGATTCACCTCGGGCTCGACCTGCAGGGCGGTATGCACCTTGTCCTCGGTGTCGATGTTGACAAGGCAGTAGAAAGCCGACTCGATACTATCGCCGACCAGACCGAAGAACTCCTGCGCGAAAAGGACGTGATTTTCAAGCGCGTGGAGCGTTCTTCTGGCGAGCGTGTCGTGGTTACTGTCTACGATGAAGAGGCGGGATCCCAGGTTGACGCCTTCATGGAGGAAACTTTCCCCAACCTTGAAGCGATGACGTTTACCGCTGATGGCGCCTATCTGCAAAAGAACTACCGTTTGAGCGACAGTGAAATTGAAGCTGTTCAGGATTATGCGGTGCGTCAGGCGCTTGAAACCCTTCGTAATCGAGTCGATCAGTTCGGCGTCAGCGAGCCGACCCTGCAGCGCGAGGCCGATAATCGCATCCTGATCCAGTTGCCCGGGGTCAAGGATCCTCAACGCGCTATCGACCTGCTCGGTAAGACCGCCCGCCTTGAGTTCAAGATGGTTATGGAAGATGCCAACCCGCAGGACGCTATCGCCGGCAATCTGCCCCAGGGCGGACAGCTTATATATGAACGCCGGGTCGATCCGCGCACCGGGGCGACTTCGGAGATTCCGATCATTGTTGAAACAAAGACCATCCTCACCGGCGATCTGCTTTCCAATGCCCAGGTGCGAATCGATACCCGCTTCAATGACCCCTACGTTGCAATCGATTTCAACTCGGTCGGTGCCAAGCGTTTCGACCAGATCACTGCAGCGAATGTCGGCAAACGCATGGCGATCGTTCTGGATGATACGGTCTATTCGGCACCGGTGATCCGTGAGCGCATCTCCGGCGGCAGCGCCCAGATCAGCGGCAGTTTCACCGAACAGGAAGCCACCGATCTGGCCATCGTATTGCGGGCAGGCTCCCTGCCGGCACCGGTCCAGATCATGGAAAACCGTACTGTTGGTCCGTCCCTCGGTCAGGATTCGATCAATCAGGGAATCATGTCGATTCTGATCGGCAGTATCCTGGTTATTCTGGCGATGTTGATCTACTACCGGTTATCCGGCCTGGTCGCCAATGTTGTGCTGATCCTCAACATTGTTTTCATCATGGCCATGTTGTCGATCTTCGGTGCGACGCTGACATTGCCCGGCCTCGCCGGTATCGTCCTGACGGTCGGTATGGCTGTCGATGCCAACGTGCTGATATTTGAACGTATCCGAGAAGAGCTGCGTCTGGGACGTACCGCCAGGGCGGCCCTGGAAGCTGGCTTTGAAAAAGCCAAGCTGACGATCATCGATGCCAACATCACGACCCTGATTGCTGCACTGGTGCTCTTTCAGTTTGGCACCGGTCCGGTCAAGGGCTTTGCCGTGACCTTGTCTATAGGTATTCTCTCTTCACTCTTCACCGCCGTGGTTGTCTCGCGACTGATCTTCGATTATTCCCTGTCGCGGAGTAAAACGACTCGTTTGAGCATCTAGGAGTTCTCAATAATGCAGATTATCAAGCATGACATAAATATCAATTTTGTCGGCAAACGCAAACTGGCTCTGATCGTGTCTGCGGTAATGATACTCATCGGTTTGGCGTCGCTGGTCGTCAATGGCGGGCCGAATTACGGCATTGATTTCGTCGGCGGCACCTTGGTCCAGGTCAAATTTGCCGAGAATACAGATGCCGCGAGGATCAAGGACGGTCTCGCCTCGCTCGAACTTGGTTCGGTGGTTGTCCAGCGTTTCGGTGATGACCCTAATGAGTTTTTGATTCGTGTTCAGGAAAGCGGTGAAGGCAAGGACCTATCCGGACTGATTTCAGGCAGTCTTGAGTCGGTTTACGGCGAGGGCAAGGTTGATATCCGCCGTGTCGAGATGGTTGGCCCTCAGGTCGGCAAAGATCTGCGCCAGAAAGGTCTGCTATCGATTTCCTACGCAATGATCGGTATCCTGGTCTATATCGCCTGGCGTTTTGAACTGCGCTATGCCATCGGTGCCATTATTGCCCTGTTGCACGATGTGCTGATCACTCTCGGGGCCTTCTCCATAACCGGTCGAGAAATCGACCTGCCGATTATCGCGGCTTTCTTGGCGATCATCGGCTATTCATTGAACGATACGATTATTGTTTACGATCGCATCCGCGAGAATTATGGCAAACACCAGAAGCTTGGTTTCAGTGCAGTCGTGAACCGGTCGATCAACGAAACCCTGTCTCGGACCATCCTTACTTCCGGGACAACCTTGCTGGTGGTTCTGGCGCTCTTTATCTTTGGCGGCGGTGTGATCCATAATTTCGCTTTCGCAATGCTGGTCGGTATTCTGGTCGGTACCTACTCATCGATTTTTGTAGCCAGTCCGTTACTGATCCTCTGGCAGGACAGGCGCTCCGGTGGACAGAAGAAAACGACTACGGTACAGGGGAGGGCGTAAATGAAGAAGGAAACCATTCTGTTTGTCGTTGTAGCGCTGGTGGCCGGTTTTGTGATCGGTTTACTGGCGGGCGAAAAAAAATCGGGGCCGGGTGTGACTGCGACTTCCGGTGTTCCGACTGGGCCACCGCCGATGGTTAACTTACAGCAGAAAATAGGCGAATTGAAAAATATCGTTGCTGCAGATCCGTCCAACTTCCTGGCCTGTGTTGCCCTTGGTAATGAGTATTTCGACAGTAACCAGTTGATGGATGCGATCCAGGCTTACGACAAGGCTCTGGAAATCCAGCCGAATTCCCCGGATGTCCTGACCGATAAGGGAGTCATGTTCAAACGTCTTGGCTGGTTCGACCGTGCGATTGAAAATTTTACCAAGGCGAATGAAATTGACCCTTCTCATGCCACAAGTATTTACAATCTTGGTATTGTCTATCGTTATGATTTGCAGGATTTTGCCAAGGCACAGGAGGCCTGGACGCGCTTCCTTGAAATCAGTCCAACCGGTCCCGGTTCCGACCGGGTGCGTCAGGAACTCGAAGCCATGCGGGCTCAGTCACCGGTTCAGAAACAACCTAAATAGTCACTTATCTAACGGGTCGGAGCCTTCTTCCGGCCCGTTTTTTGTTTATCCATAAAATCAAGATGTTTAACACGATGTGCAAAGAATCCTTGCGGGTTTCATCTCTTTTGACTGCGTTATCATCTCCTTTGCTCAACGACTGGCCCCGCCACGATCCTGGTGTCATGGATCTTTGGTTGTCTGTCGGCCGTCGCTACGACCATTTTGGTCATGCGATTTTTGACTCACTGACGACTTTATCATCGAGCCTGGCAGGTTTGTCTTGGAGCCCGTAACCAAGCGCCTTTGGGGACTGCGTCATGACGCTTCCGATTACTCCGCGGCCAGCGACTACGCTGAACAGTTGGGGGTCTCCAACCTGGTCGCACGTCTTCTGATTAGTCGCCAATTTTCACTGGAGTCTGCACGGAAGTTCCTGGACGTACGGCTTGTGGATCTGCCTGACCCTTTTTTACTTCCTGATATGAAGATCGCTGCCAAACGCCTGCATGCCGCGATAGAGACTGGAGAGAAGATTGCCATTCACGGTGATTATGACGTCGACGGCATCTCAGGGACCGTTCTGCTGACCGGAGCTTTAGGGGCTTGCGGCGCAAACGTCGAATATCATATTCCCTTGCGGTTACGTGACGGCTATGGACTCTCCGCGGCGGCGATAAAAGATGCGGCCGATCGCGGCATCAAGGTTGTTATTTCGGTTGACTGTGGGGTGTCGGCCCATGAGGAGGCCGAGCTCGCCATGCAGCATGGTATCGACCTGATTGTCACAGATCATCACCAGCCGCCGCCGACCCTTCCGAAGGCTCTAGCAGTCATTAACCCTCAAAGACAGGATTCCGATTTTCCATTTCGGCCTCTGGCAGGAGTGGGCGTGGCTTTTTTTCTGCTGATCGCCTTGCGCAAAACACTGCGCGAGGCCGGCTGGTTTAGAGACCGAACTGAACCTGATCTGCGCGATTATCTCGACCTGGTCGCCCTGGGGACGATTGCCGACCTTGTGCCGTTGCAGGGAGTCAACCGGACCATGGCCAAACATGGTCTGAGATTGATCGAAAAAGGACCGCGCATCGGTTTGCGGGCACTCAAACAGGTTGCTTCGGTTAAGAAGGTTTCGAGTGGGGTTGTTGGCTTCCAGTTGGCGCCTCGCCTGAACGCTGCGGGACGCATGGAAGATGCCGCCCTCGGTGTACAGCTTCTGCTCGAAGAAGACATGGTGCGGGCCCTGAACACGGCTCGTTACCTTGACCAGTGTAACCGCACACGCCAGGAACTTGAGAAACAGACTCTGCGTGAAGCAGAAGCAGCTGTTGCCAGGTTGTCCGAACAGCATACTCATGTAATCGTCCTCGGTGGCGACGGCTGGCACCCGGGTGTCATCGGCATCGTTGCCAGCAGGCTGGTGGAACGATATCACCGACCGACGGTCCTGGTGGCACTGGATGGTGATTCAGGCAAGGGGTCGGCGAGATCGATTCGCGGCTATCATCTGTATCAGGGGCTGCAGGCCTGTGCCGATCATCTGATCGCCTTTGGCGGCCATGAAATGGCTGCAGGGATGAGCCTTTGCAGGCAGGATCTACCGGCTTTTGCATCAGCCATGGAGGCCCATGCCCGTGCCGAACTCGACGATGAGGCCCTGCTGCCCAAATTACGCCACGACGGCGCTGTGTTGCTTGAGGAGATAGATCTTGACACGCTCCGTCAGATGGAGAGTGTGGCGCCATTCGGCATGGAGAATCCGGAACCGCTGATGCTGGTTGAATCGGTACGTGCCATGCGGGTCCAGGAGCTCAAAGGTGGACATTTGCGATTCACCGTCTGCCGGGGTGCGTTCAGTCACCCGGCGATAGCATTTGGTATGCAGGAGCGCAAAGAGGAGTTCCAGGGTGAAATTGACCTGCTGGTTGCGCCGCAAATCAATTATTACCAGGGACGTGAGACGGTTCAGCTGCGAGTCAAGGATGTCAGGAAGTCAGACAAGTGTGAAAAGTGAAATGAAAAAAGCAAGGTCAAAAGCTCAACCGTTTTTCATATCCTTATTGTCGATCACTTTTGACCCCCTTCAAATAAGCAAACCAGTAGGCAAATCCGACGAACACCACCCCGCCAATGATATTGCCAAGAGTAACAGGGACCAGGTTGTCGATAAAGAATCTCGACCAGGTCAGATTCGGCAGGTTCAGGCCGAGTTCCGCTTTCAACAACAGCCCGGTCGGGATGAAGTACATGTTGGCGACAGAATGCTCAAAACCACTGGCAACAAAGGCCATAATAGGGGCGTAGCAGGCTAGCATCTTGCCCGGGATGTCACGTGCTGCAGCGGCCATGAACACTGCCAAGCAGACCAGCCAGTTGCAGAGGATCCCCCTGACCAGGGCAACCCCGAAGGAAAGCTCACATTTTGCCGCTGCAATATTGACGGCATGTTCTGCGACCCGGCCGATCTGCCAGAGTTCCGACTCGACCATCATCCAGGCCAGGAAGAGAGAGCCAAGCAGGTTGCCGATGATCACGATCAGCCAGTTTTCAGCGATCTTGAGCCAGGTAATCTGGCCCTGTAGAGCCGCTTTGGTGAGCAGGCTGTTGCCGGTGAAGAGCTCTGCGCCACAGATGACGACCAGCATCAGGCCCAGTGAGAAAACGCTGCCGCCGAGCAGGCGCGATACGCCGACTCCGAAATGCTGTGCAGTGTCAGAGGTGACCAGGGTGGCAAGTTCAGCACCGAAGGCGATGTAGAAGCCTGCCAGCAGGCTCAAAACCCAGGTTCGGGAGACCGGCTGAGTGAGAATCCGCCGTCCGTTGTCGGTGATCAGCTGGGTCGTCTCGATCGGTGTCAGAAAACGTTTTTCCATTGCAGCATGAAGCGCGTGGCGGGAAGTAAAGTAACTTCTGCTGGCGCTTTCCTTCTCTATGCGAGGCCGATGTCTTTTGCCAGCTTTTCCCATGCGGGAAGGCTGCGCTCGATAATCCCCATTTCAACACAATAGGCGATGCGGAAATAGCCCGGAGCACCGAATCCGGAACCGGGGACGAGCAGGATGTTGTGCTTCTGTGCCTGACGAACAAATTCGACGTCATCATCCATCGGCGATTTCGGGAAGAAATAGAAGCCACCGCCCGGTTTCACCACTTCAAAGCCAAGCCCAGTCAGATGGTTGTAAAGGATGTCACGCTTCTCCTGGTACTCGGTGACGTCAACGCTTTCGCTTTGCAGTTTTGCAACCAGCCGCTGCATCAGGGCCGGTGCATTGACGAAACCAAGCACGCGGTTGCAGAAAACCGCACCTTCCATGAACAGGGCGACATTATCCATGGATGGATTGGCGGCCAGGTAGCCGATGCGCTCCCCGGGAAGGGCCAGATCCTTGGAGTGTGACGTGACCAGCACAGCGTTGCGGATATATCTGAAGACCGGGGGGACTCTGTTGCCGTCAAACGCCAGCCGCGCGTAAGGCTCGTCGGAAATCGTGTAAATGGTACTGCCGAGTTCGCCTTGCTTCCGATCAAGCATCCGGCCAAGGGCGGTCAAGGTTTCGGCACTGTAAACCGCGCCGGTCGGATTGTTCGGCGAGTTGATGATGATGGCGCGGGTATTGTGCGTGATCGCAGCTTCTATGGCAGCGATGTCGGGTTGAAAGGTTTCCGGATTTGTCCAGACCTCTTTTGTGGTCCCGCCATGGTTGTCTGCATAAAACTTATATTCGACGAAAAATGGCGTGAGAATGATAACTTCCTCACCAGGGTTGAGAATTGTTTTTAATGTGACATTGAGGGCTCCACCGGCACCGCAGGTCATGACAATGTGCTTCGAATTGACCGGTACCCCGGATGTTTCCTCGATATGCCTGGCGACGGATGCGCGGGTCTCCTCGTAGCCGGCGTTGTTCATGTACCGGTGCATGCCGAGATCCGGTTTTTCGGCCATCCGGCGTAATTCACGCCGGAAGGCCGCGGGTGGTTCCACCGAAGGATTGCCCAGCGTGAAATCATAAACATTTTCAGCGCCGTATTCGGCGATCAAGGCCGCACCTTCTTCAAACATGCGACGAATCCAGGAGGAACGTTCTATCGCGCCCCGAACCTTGAGTGAAATGGACATGGTCTGCTCCTCGATATTGAACATGGCTGAATCGAAAGTCGAATTGTGAGTGTAGCGATGGCCAAGTCGTTGGTCAATCAAATCCGGTAAAGTATCGTGAACTGTGACCTGTGATCTAGTCAGGAATAAATGTCATGACTGACGTGCTTGCAGCGAAAGTCACTTGCTGATTCGATGGCTACACGCAACGCTTCAGGTGCTTTTAGACTCGGGCTTTGACTTGCTTTTTCAAAGCTCTTGGGATAGATTCACTACTTTCTTGGATTCTGAAAGGACAGGCTTCCGTGGACGAAAAAAAACTTCAGGTTTTGCGGCAACAGATCGATGAACTCGATGACCAGATTCTTGATTTGCTCAACCGTCGGGCAGAAGTTGTCGTCGAGGTTGGCAAGACCAAGGATGACAGCCAGGGTGTTTACTATGTGCCGAGTCGTGAAAAAGCTATTTTTGAGCGACTGATCACGCATAACGCCGGGCCATTTCCGGACGAAGGCATACGCCGGGTTTTCCGCGAGATTATTTCGGCCTCACTGTCTCTCGAGCAGCCTCTCAAGGTTGCCTTCCTCGGTCCCCAGGCTACATATACCCATGTCGCTGCAATGCGGCAATTCGGGCTTTCTGCCCAGCTTGTGCCACTGAAGAGCATCTCGTCGATTTTCGACGAAGTTAGCCGCGGACGTGCCAGTTACGGTGTTGTCCCGGTGGAAAATTCCAATGAGGGTGTCGTTTCACATACGCTCGACATGTTCATGTCCTCGGATCTCAAGGTGATTGCCGAAATCCTCTTGCCGATTTCCCATGACTTGCTGAATCTCTCTGGGGAGATCGGCGATGTACGCAAGGTGATCTCCCATCCCCAGGCGATCGGGCAGTGTCGGGACTGGCTGGAAGAGAACCTGCCGGAGATTCCGTTGGTTGATGCGTCAAGCACGGCGAACGCGGCCCAACAGGCAGCCGAAGACGCTAGCGTGGCCGCAATTGCCAGTGAATCAGCTGCGTCACTATACGGTCTGCGAGTGATCAAAAACAAGATTGAGGACAACCCGAACAATTTCACCCGTTTTCTGGTGGTCGGCAGCGAAATGCAGGGGCCAAGCGGCAACGACAAGACCTCGATCATGTTCAGTGTCAAGGACAAAGCGGGGGTCCTCTACCACATGCTGGAGCCTTTCAGTAAACGTGATATCAACCTGGCAAAGATCGAGAGCCGTCCGATGAAGGGCAAGGCGTGGGAATACATCTTTTTCCTCGATATGGTCGGGCATGTCGAAGACCTGAAAATTTCCGGGGCGCTCGAAGAATTGAAAGCCCATTGCCAGTTCCTCAAGGTGCTTGGCTCATATCCGAAGGCAAAATAAATACGGAACGCGAAAAATGATTAGAAACGATGACTGATTTTCATATTGATAAATTGGCTGTGGTCGGGGTCGGGTTAATTGGCGGTTCCCTGGCGCTGGCTCTGAAGGAGGCTGGTGCGGTGGGCCATGTGGTCGGTATCGGCCGCGGTTTGCCGAACCTGGAAACGGCTCTCAGGCTTGGTGTCGTGGATAGTTACACCTTGGATCTCGCCGAAGGCGTCGCTGACGCAGATGTGATCTTCCTGGCGACACCGGTTCAGGCACTTGGAACGGTGGCAGAGCAGGCCATGCCGCACCTCAAGGCCGGTGCTATCATCACCGACGGAGGCAGCGTCAAGCAGGCCGTAATCGATGCCATCGAGCCGCACCTGCGAGACGATGTTCACTTCGTCCCCGGCCATCCGATTGCCGGAACCGAGAATAGCGGCGCCGAAGCGGCTTTTGCCACTCTCTATCGTGATCGCCGCTGCATCCTGACGCCGACCGGCAAGACCGCTTCCGAAGCTCTGGATCGCATGCAACGCATGTGGCAGCTGGTTGGCAGCCAGGTCGTCATCATGGATGTCGAGAAACATGACCGGGTGCTTGCGGCGATCAGCCACCTGCCGCACATGGTTGCCTATGCGCTGGTGAATGCCGTTGGTTCCTACGATCGTTATAACGAGAATATCCTCGAATATTCAGCAGGCGGTTTTCGTGATTTTACCCGCATTGCCTCATCGGATCCGACGATGTGGCGTGACATCGCCATGACCAACCGCGAGGCTTTGATTGAAATGATGGAACAGTTCGAGACATTCTTCGCCGAGCTGAAGGAAGATGTTGCGATCGGTTCAGGAGAGCGTCTTTTCGAGTTCTTCCGGCGTTCCAAAGAGAGTCGGGACGAAATTCTTTAGAATCCGAGACGCGGGACGTGGAACGCGGACAACCAATAAACATAAAAAGACAATAATGAGCAAACAACCTTTTCAGAAAAGAATCATAACTCCGGCGAAGTCTCTCCGGGGTGAGATATCCGTTCCTGGCGATAAGTCGATATCACACCGTTCGATCATGCTTGGATCGCTGGCACAAGGTTCGACCCATGTCAGAGGCTTCCTCATGGGTGAAGACAACTTGTCTACTTGGAAGGCTTTTGAGGCCATGGGCGTCACGATAAAACAGACCGGACCCGACGCCCTTGAAATATCTGGCGTCGGTGTCGACGGGCTGGCAGAGCCTGGTGATGTCATCGATTGCGGCAATTCAGGAACGACAATGCGCCTGATGTCGGGCCTGCTCGCCGGACAGAACTTTTTTTCCGTGCTCACCGGTGACAAATACCTGCGAAACAGACCGATGAAGCGGGTGGTCACACCACTGACTGCCATGGGAGCCCGAATCTGGGGCCGCGATGGTGGAGAGAGGGCACCTCTGGCTATCCAGGGAGGCTCACTTAACCCAATCCGTTACGCCTCGCCGGTTTCCAGCGCACAGGTCAAGTCAGCAGTCCTGCTGGCCGGGTTGTCCGTGGACGGAGACACCACTGTGACGGAGCCGCATCTGTCGCGTGACCACAGTGAACGAATGCTGAGTTATTTCGGCGCCGATGTCCGGCCATTCGAGGGTGGTGTGACTATGCATGGCAGGCCTCGACTGATCGCGCAGCAGATCATGGTCCCCGGGGACATCTCTTCTGCGGCTTTCTTCATGGTCGCCGGGCTTGTGACCCCCGGTGCCGAGCTGCTGATCCGGAATGTCGGCATCAATCCGACCCGCAGCGGGGTGATTGACATCCTGACGGCCATGGGTGGTCAACTTGAATTGCGCGACATCAGGGAACAGTCAGGAGAGCCGGTCGCCGATGTCCTGGTTCGTTACAGCCAACTCATGGGCATCGATATCCAGGGTGACATGGTGCCACGTGCCATAGATGAATTCCCGGTGATCAGCGTTGCCGCAGCACTGGCTGAGGGGGTGACTGTGATCCGCGAGGCAGAAGAGTTGCGTGTCAAGGAAACCGACCGAATCGCCGCCATGGTCAGCGAGTTGACGAAGCTCGGCGGACAGGTCGAAGCACGCCCTGATGGTATGGTGATCAATGGGGTTGAGCGACTTCACGGCGGGAATGTGTCATCACACGGTGATCACAGGATTGCCATGAGCATGGCCGTGGCCGCCCTCTCGGCCTCGGGAGATATCACGGTCGAAGACACGGGCTGTACGGAGACTTCTTTCCCGGGGTTCTGGGAGTTGATCGAGAAAATCCGCAACGCGTGATGCGGAACGCGAAAAAAACAAATGAACAAAACGGAAAGTATTTAAAAACGCTACAAACAACCATGTCTTTAAAAACCAAATATATGAAAATCCATCCAAGTTCCCAATGGACTTTGATCGCGTACCGCGTCCCGCGTACTGCGTCCCGGGTTCCTCTGTGAAAAATCTCATCATCGCCATAGACGGCCCTTCCGGGGTCGGTAAAAGTACCCTTAGTAAGCTGCTCGCCCGGGAGCTTGATTATATCAACCTGGATACGGGAGCGATGTACCGGACGGTTGCGCTGGCGTCATCCCGCAGGGGAATTGACGCCAGGGACCACGCGGCGCTGCAAAAGCTCTGCGAAGAGATTCTCATCGAGTTTGTCCGTGAGGGTGGCGAAGAGTCCGTACTGCTTAACGGAGAGGATGTCTCCCGGGCAATCCGTACTCCGGAAATCAGCCTTCTGACCGCAGCGGTTGCTGCCTGCCCGGAAGTGCGCAGGGCGATGGTTGAGCGACAGAGAGAACTCGGTGCAGCGGGTGGGGTGGTTCTCGAGGGGCGTGATATCGGTACGGTGGTCTTCCCTCAGGCAGATGTAAAGTTTTTTCTTAAGGCTTCTTCAGAAATCCGGGGACAAAGGCGGTTTTTGGAGTTGCAGTCGCAAGGGGCAGAGGTTGGACTTGCGCGGACCATTGCCGATGTCAAGGCACGTGACGATGCCGACATCAACCGCTCGACTTCACCATTAAAAAAGGCCGAGGATGCGGTGCTGATCGATACGACGGATCTTGACATCCCGCAGGTCCTCGAACGGATGCTCACTGTCATTAATAAAACCCGCAAGTCTGGTCAGGAAGGTCAGCCCGGTTAAACCATGGAGATTCTCCTCGCCAAAAGTGCCGGCTTCTGCTTCGGCGTAAGACGTGCCACCCAGATGGCTTTCGAAGCTGCCGCCGAACATGAGCATATATGCTCCCTTGGGCCGGTGATTCATTCACCGCAGGTTGTCAAGGGGCTGGCTGAACAGGGTGTCAAGGTCGTTGCCGATGTCGAAGATATCCCGCCCGGTTCGGTGATTATCCGCTCCCATGGTGTGACCGCCGAAGAAATGGACAAGATCCAGAAAAATAATCTGACAATTGTTGATGCCACGTGTCCTTTTGTCAAAAAAGCCCAGGAGTACGCATCGCGGCTCAGTGAAGAAGGCTACACCGTTGTTATTGTCGGTGAACTTGAACATCCTGAAGTGCAGGGGATTATTTCCTATTCAGATGATGCCGTTGTGCATGTCGTTGCCGACGCCAAACAGGCTGAAAGCCTGCCGCGTATGAAGAAGGGCGGGATCGTCGCACAGACTACGCAACTCTATGAAAACCTGAAAGATATCATGGACGTATGTCTGGCAAAAAGCCAGGAGCTCAGGGTGTTCAATACCATCTGTGATGCAACATCGGTCCGCCAGAACGAGGCAAGGGAGATTGCCCGGTCCGTTGACCTGATGTTCGTTATCGGTGGCCATGCCAGCGCCAATACGTCGCGGCTGGCAAGTATATGCAGGGAAATCCAGGCGCAGACGTGGCATATCGAAACCGCAGAAGAAATTGATCCCTGCTGGTTTGTCGATGTTCGTAAAGTCGGCGTGACCGCCGGCGCGTCAACGCCGCGCTGGTTGATTGATGAAGTAGTCACGAGGATTGCAGAACTGGGAAAATAAACGTTTGAGTTTTCCCGGGACCTATGCTATCTTCGCCGACCAATGGCCTGAGAGCCATACCATCGTTTTTACGGTGGAAATTGCTAGGGGGTAACTTGTTAATGGTGGAAAGTAACGACACAACCAACAACGAAACAGAAGAAATGGAAATGGAGCAGGACTTCGAGTCACTGTTCGAAAGCAGCATGCAGGAATTGCATGTTGGTGATGTTGTCCGTGGAACAATTGTACAGGTCAATGACGACAACGTAGTTGTCGATGTCGGGTACAAATCGGAAGGGGTTATCCCTCTTGCCGAGTTCAAGGATGAAGAAGGTAAAATCGACGTTAACGTCGGTGACGAAATTGACGTCTTATTCGAACGTCGTGAGAATGAAAGCGGCCTGATCGGGCTCTCCAAGGAAAAGGCCGATCGCCAGAAGATCTGGGGCTCCCTGGAAGAGGGCGCTGTTGTCGAGGGCAAGATCGTTGGCCGTATCAAGGGTGGCTTGACTGTCGATATCGGCATCAACGCGTTTCTCCCCGGCTCACAGGTTGATCTTCGTCCGGTTCGCAATCTTGAGAAGCTGCTGGGCGCGACCTTCGAGTTCAAGATTATCAAGCTGAACAAGCGACGTGGCAATATTGTTCTTTCTCGTCGCGTCCTCCTCGAAGAGCAACGCGAAAGTATGCGTTCCGACACACTTGAAACACTTGCTGAAGGCCAGGTCATCGAAGGTATTGTCAAGAACCTCACCGATTACGGTTCATTCATCGACCTTGGTGGCATCGACGGTCTTTTGCACATTACTGATATGTCCTGGGGGCGGGTCAACCACCCCTCCGATGTACTCACCGTTGGCGAAAAGATCAAGGTCAAGATTCTCAAGTATGATCGTGAGCGCGAGCGGGTTTCTCTCGGCCTGAAACAGATCACCCCCGATCCATGGCTGGAAGTGGAAACCATCTACCCGGTCGGCACCAAGGTTCAGGGCAAGGTGGTCAGCTTGACAGACTACGGTGCGTTCGTCGAACTGCAAGATGGTGTCGAGGGCCTGATCCACGTTTCGGAAATGAGTTGGACCAAGCGCATCAAGCATCCCAACAAACTCCTGACTGTGGGCGATGAAGTGGAAACCGTCGTCCTGGCACTGGATATCCCCAATCGGCGCATCTCCCTTGGTCTCAAGCAGATTGAACCGAATCCGTGGGAAGTGATCGGCGAGAAATTCCCGGTCGGCACAATTATCGAAGGTCAGGTCAAGAATATCACTGATTTCGGCGTCTTTGTTGGCGTGGACGAAGGCATTGACGGCCTGGTGCACATTTCCGATCTTTCCTGGACCAAGCGTGTCAAACACCCCTCCGAGATCTTCAAGAAGGGCGACACCGTCAAGGCCGTCGTTCTGAATATTGATCGTGAAAATGAACGATTCTCCCTTGGCCTCAAACAGCTTTCCCCC
>JAFDBW010000037.1 GCA_019313105.1 Deltaproteobacteria bacterium
GCGCCTACGCCGAGTCCATCTTCGAAGAGGTCAGGGCCGGCAAGGACTTTGCCGAGCTGGCACGGGCCAAGTCGGATGACAAGGCCAGCGCAGTCAAGGGCGGCAACCTCGGGTATTTCACCCGTGGCTCAATGGTCAAACCTTTTGAAGACGCCGCTTTCAGCATGAACCCCGGTGACACAAGCGGCCTTGTCGAAACCACCTTCGGCTACCATATCATCCGGGTCATGGAATACACCGAACCGGGAGTTCGCAGCCTCGAAGACGCGATCGACGAAGTCAAGGAGGGGCTGCGCACCGACAAGGCAAGGCAGCTGGCCTTCGAAAAGGCCATGGACGCCTACAATATCAACCGCAAGACCGGCGACCTCGATGCGGCAGCCAAGGCAAATGAACTTGGCGTCAAGGAGACCGGACTGTTCGACCGCGACGGTTATATCGATGGTATCGGCCGCAACGAGGAGATTATCAATACGGCCCACCTGCTCGAGGACAAGGCTCTGGCCAAACCGGTCCTTACCGAGGACGGCGTGATCCTGTTCACTGTCAAGCAGCGGGTTGCCAGCCATATTCCTGAGCTTGCCGAGGTCAGGGAGCTGGTCACTGCAGCCTACCGGGCGGTTGAATCGAAGCAGCTGGCCAGGGCTGCGGCCGAGCAGCTGGTCGCCGACCTGCAGGCCGGCGGCAGTCTCGCCAAATTGGCAAAAAAAACCAACTACGAGATCGAGGAAACCGGCGAATTCACAAGGACCTACAGTCCCTTTGTGCCGCGTCTCGGCAGTTCCAAGGAGCTGTTTGATGCGGCTTTCGAGCTGACCGATGAGAAGAAGGCGATTGACCGTATCTTCGAAATCCAGAACCGTTTCGTGGTCGTCGAAGTCAAGCAGCGCATCGCTGCCGACATGACGGCCCTGGATCAAGCCAAACGGGAAGAGCTTTATAACTCGCTGTTTGCCCGCAAAGAGACTGAAGCGATCGAAGCACGACTGGCCGAACTGCGCAGCACTGCGACGATTACCATCGCCCCCCGTGTGCAGGACCTGATCAACAAGGAGAAATAATCGTGAGTATGATCGTTCTCGAAACCAATATGCCGACACTGAAGATGGTTAACCGCGGCAAGGTCCGTGACATCTACGACCTGGGTGAGCACCTGCTGCTCGTGACCTCCGATCGGCTTTCCGCCTTCGACGTGATCATGAACGAAGGGATCCCCAAGAAAGGTCAGGTCCTCAACCAGATCTCGATCTTCTGGTTCAACCGGATGGCTGATATCATTCCGAATCATATCGTCGCCACCGAAGTCAGCGACTTCCCTGCAGAGACCCACGCTTACCGCGATCAGCTCGAAGGCCGCAGCATGTTGGTCAAAAAAGCCCGGCCGCTGCCGATCGAATGCATCGTGCGCGGTTATGTGTCCGGTTCCGGATGGAAGGAATACCAGCAGAAGGGGAGCATCTGCGGCATCACTCTGCCGGAGAATCTGCTCGAGAGCGGTCGCCTGGAAAAGCCGATTTTCACCCCGTCAACCAAGGCGGAGCTCGGTGCGCACGATGAGAACATCTCCTTTGAAGAAGCCGTCAAGCTGTGCGGCAGGGAGATCGCAGATCAGGTCAGCGAAACATCGATCGAGATCTACAGTCGCGCCCGTGACTTCGCCTGGGAGAAAGGTATCATCATCGCCGACACAAAGTTCGAATTCGGCATTATGGATGACGGCAGTCTGCTCTGGATCGACGAGGCCCTGTCCCCCGATTCATCGCGGTTCTGGCCGAAAGCGTCCTATCAGCCTGGTGGCCCCCAACCGAGTTTCGACAAGCAATTCGTCCGTGACTATCTCGAGACCCTCGACTGGAACAAGCAGGCACCGCCACCACCCCTGCCTGCCGAGATCGTCGCCAAGACCTCGGAGAAGTACCAGGACGCCCTGCTCCAGCTGACTGGCATCAGACTTTAAGCGGTCCGGGAATTTGTGCAATTCTTGACGTCGATCAATGCCGGCCTGCGCAAATGACGATAAGCTCGACTCCAAACTCACCTAGATAATTGGAGGAACGCTATGTCAGATCAACCTGCCAAGATTCATGTCGACCCTGCCAAGGCCTATGCTCTTGGTGAAATGACTCCTTACCAGGACGGCGCCGTGGTCAGCCGCACCCTTTTGCAGCATGATATCGGGACCCGGACCGTTTTCAGCTTTGATGCCGGACAGGCCCTGTCGGAACACACCGTGCCCTTTCATGCTTTCGTCCAGGTGCTCGACGGAGAAGCTCAAATCATCATCGGCGGCACACCGCATACCGTCTCCGCCGGCGAGATTATCCTCATGCCCGGTGGCATTTCCCACGAAGTCAAGGCCATCAAACGCTTCAAGATGCTGCTCACCCTGTTCCGCAGTACATCTGGAGCAAACAGTGAATTCAAGGACAGCTAAAGCACAGCCGAGCGCCAAAAAAGCTGTTGACACTCCGTTGGCGCTCTGTTATAAATCTGCTCCTGTTCGGGGCTATAGCTCAGCTGGGAGAGCGCTTGAATGGCATTCAAGAGGTCGGCGGTTCGATCCCGCCTAGC